>JANPGQ010000236.1:0-12657 GCA_031423975.1 Cytophagales bacterium
CAAACATAATAACGCTAATACAATCAATGAAAGCCATAATTCTGAATTAACGAAGGAGAAACCATTGCGGATATTAGTCAAAAAAACGGCTCCTACCAAAATCGGCACTTGAAAAGCCGAAGCTAACCGAGTAAGGCAACCCAGCGAAATCAAAAGTCCGCCCACCAGATGAGCAAAGGCAATGTAATGCACCGCCACAAACGTCCAAGCGTTGAAATGCAAGCCTTCAACTAATGTCTTTAATTGCTCAGTATCACCAATAAAACTTACTCCTTTCATAAACAATAAAAGCCCTAATCCGATTCTCACGATGTCGAGCCAAACGGGATGATGCGAATCTCCCCAGTGTTCAATGCGTTCAATTGCTGTCATTTCGGTACGTTGTTTTAGATTTTTTGTATTGAAACGCCCTTCTAAAATCATTGACATTAAAAGGAATGTGAGGCGTTCCAACTGATGCCATTGAAAATATCTGAACTTTAATATTAGATGAATTTAGAAAAAAAATATTGCATTGTCAAGAGAACGTTGTACTTTTTTACGAAAAATAGCAAAAATATCAACTTGGTAATTTTCCCGACAATTGAAAATTTTGGAATGTGCCAACTTTGTATCGGTAAAACGGTTCACGGTGAATGGTGAACGGTTTTATGAAAATAACAATGTAACGTAAACCCGTTCACCCTTGACCGTTTACCGTGAACCGAACAAAGAAATGAAAACATTATTAAACCTTACAGTATTTGCGTTATTGACCTTTACAGGCTTTTCGCAAGACGCAAATTTTCGGAAGAAAGAGTATCTATTAGCAAAAGGAGTTGCCATCAGTGGATTTGACCCTGTTTCGTATTTTTCGGGAAAACCCCAAAAAGGAAAAACCGCTAACGCTTACATTTATGAAGGTGTAACTTACCAATTTACCAACGCTGCAAACTTGGAAACCTTCAAGAAGAACCCTACAAAATATGAGCCTCAATACGGTGGCTGGTGTGCTTATGCGATGGGTAAATCGGGCGAAAAAGTAGAAATTGACCCAGAAACTCATAAAATTCTAAACGGTAAATTGTACTTATTTTATCACACCTTTTTCAGTAATACCCTCCCCGATTGGAACAAAGATGAAAACGCTTTGAAAATAAAAGCAGATACTAATTGGGGAAAAGTATTGAACGGTTCACGGTAAATAGAATTGGTGAACGGTTAACGGTAAAAGGTTAACGGTTTGTCGAAAAGAAAAACTGGTAAGTATTTGATTATCAATAAATTATTAAAATTTTAAACATTCGCAGTACACCGTTTACCTTTAACCGTGTACCATGTACCGAAATAAAATGAACAAGACACAAACAAACATTTCATGGGCTGCTCAGATTTTAGCTGCCTTAATCTTGGGACAAACCCTTTTCTTTAAATTCACAGGAGCTGCCGAAAGCGTGGAATTATTCACTAAATTGGGTGTTGAACCTTATGGACGGTATTTCACGGGCGTAATGGAACTCATTGCCGTAATTTTATTGCTTTCTCCCCGCAAGGCTTGGATGGGTGCATTGTTAGGTATAGGACTCATGTTGGGAGCAATAGGCTCGCATTTGTTGGTTTTGGGCATTATGAGTATGGGCGATGGCGGATATTTATTTTTCTTAGCCATTATTACCCTAATCTGTTGTCTGACAGTGGCTTATCTTAGAAAAAGTGATATTTTAGTACAATTTTACCTCTTTAAATAAAATGCAAGAAGAAGCAAAATATTGGTATCTCCACGACCATCAATTGTTCTCGGTATTGAGCCGTGAAGAAAACCGTACCTTGTGCCTTATTCCAAACTTTAAGACGGTTCGGAAAAATGAAATCCTTTATTTTTCTCATGATGATGAGCAACGACTTTACACCATCAAAAGTGGTACGCTCAAAATAGTGCGGGTGGATATGGAAGGCAACGAAACGGTAAAGGAAGTCCTCCGCTCGGGAGATTTGTTTGGTCAATATACTTTTGATGAAGCGATGGATGAGAACCAAGATGAATTTGCCGTAGCGATTTCTGATAAGGTCGTGATTTGTAGTTTCAAGATTAATGATTTTGAGGAAATCCTTAATAGAAACCCTCAATTGGCGGTTCGTTATACCAAATTGGTAGGTTTCAGAATCAAGAAAATTACGAATAGTTATAGCAATCTAATGTTTAAAGACGTGAAAACTCGATTTGCTTTATTCCTAAAAGATTGGGCAACCCGTGAAGGAAAGGGCGAAGAAAAAGATATTACCGTAAAAAATTATTTAACCCACAACGACATCGCTGGGCTAATTTGTAGCACTCGCCAAACGGTAACATTACTATTCAACGAATTTAAGAATGCAGGTTTGATTGATTATAATAGAAGCGAAATTATTGTACATGATGTGAAGAAATTAGCGTAGCAAATTCACTAACTGCACCACTGCTAAACCCCAAAAAATCAAACCGATTAATTTATTTAAACGATTGTCGTTCAGATACTTAAAGACTAAACTTCGCTTTCGGTTTGCCATGTATGCGTAGGTATAAACCAAACCAAAAGTACCCGTCCCTGCTCCTAAAACAAAGAAAAACCGTTCGATTAAAGTATTTATTTTCAATAAATCATAGCCGTTGTAAGCCAATAAAATCACGACCCAAAAAGCGATTAATTGAGGATTGAAAAGTGAAAGCGAAATACCTTTGAAGAATGAAAATACTCGCCCTTGGGTAGAAACCTGTTCAGACTTAATTTGGGCAGGTTTTTGAAAAAAAGTAATCGTTCCTACTGAAACCAAAATTCCAATAATTCCCCACTTCATCGCCATTGCTACAGATGGATATTTATCAAAAATAGACACACCTTCCGTTGCCAAATAGGCATAAGCACTTTCGCACAAAACCCCTCCGAAGGCTACCCACATTGCCATCTTAAGCGTTTTTTGGAGCGTAGTATGTACCACGTACACACTCAGCGGACCTGGCGGAATAGTGGCCATATAACTGATTAAGGCGGTTATGAGGTAAATTGTAGGAAGTTTCAAAGAGAAGTTTGAATTATGAGATTTGAATTATTAGGGTTATTGCTTAAAAACGAAACGAAGGTATAATAATTGTCGTAATAATTTAGGTATATTATTGTTAGCTGAATATTATCTTTACACCTCAAACCAAAAAATAAAAAAATGTCAAGACAAAATATACTTACGGGTTCGCCTTGGGAAGATAAAATGGGTTACTGCCGTGCTGTCAGAATCGGGAATATTATTGAAGTATCAGGCACAGTTGCCATCGTGGACGGTGAAAAAGTAAAGGCTGACGATGCTTATGCTCAGTCCGATAATATTTTAGAACGTATCGCCAAAGTTTTGGAAGAAGCGGGTGCCAGTATGAATGACGTAGTAAGAACAAGAATTTTTACTACTGATATTACTCAGTTTGACAATATCGCCAAGGCTCATGGGGCATATTTTGGAGCAATTAAACCAACCACAGGAATTTATGAAATTAGCAGATTGGTCGCTCCTGAATATTTAGTAGAAATTGAATTCACTGCGATAGTTCAGTAATAAAACTCCAACAAAAAAGCCTTGCTGATGAGCAGGGCTTTTTTTGTATTTTTTGCAGTATGATATTAAAACGATGAACGTATGTAAAAAGTTTTACGTTTGAAAAATAGTGAGATAGTTTTTCATATTATTTATACTTCAAAATACCGCAACCAGAGTTAGTAAATTATCTATGAAACAACAAACCATTTATGAAGTAGCCGTTATCCCGATTGGCTCATTGAATACTATCAGAAATAAAGAAACGGAATACAGTTATTTTTCAAATCTCAGCAAATGCCTTGATCAACTCACCTCCTCTTTGGCGATAAATGGTTGGGAGGCAAAAATAAATTATACTGCCGTATACAGGAGTTTAAAGGAAAAAGGAAAATTTGTTTCTGAATTTAGTTTGGCAGGAAATAAAATTTTCAAAATCGTTCTCACACCCCGTACTATTAACCCTGCTCTCACGATGTTGGGAATTGAGGAAAAGCCCAAATGAATTTATTTTCAGGCAAGTATAGGCTCCAAATCGTTGCATTCAGCTTTCAATTCCCCGTTTAATAAAAATTTGTGATTTTTTAGCTATTTTTTTTTAATTTCGTATAGTTTTCAATCTCATATTGAGACATATAAAGAAAAAATCGCCATCTTTACTTTGTATTGCTTTGTCAATTCACTATTTATTACTTTGAAACGCCTAACTAAAATCTTGGAAATCCCAAGCAAATTTGAGCGTTCCGACCATGTGTCGCAATCGTGATACAACTAAAATTAACTGATATTTAAAATCAGATGAAATCCTTACTGAAGTTTAAAAAATGGATATGGTTCGCAGTGATAGCGTTTGTTTCACTTTCTATTGTCGTTTTCGCCAAAAACGTCCATCGTCTTCAGAAATGCAAAAAAATCAACATTGTTATCGAAGGAAACAATGAAAATCGCTTGATAACATCACAAGAGATTTACGCACTAATCGCCCCAAATGTAGTTGAAAGTCCCGAGGGAAAACCTTTTGACAGAATTAACTTTAAAAAAATCGAAGATCGAGTAAAAGCCAACCGCTTGGTAAAAACTTGTCAAGCCCACCGTGATTTGAGCGGGGAAATGACCATTGATATCGAAGAACACACTCCCATTGCCAGAATTATAAGCAACAATAGACACGACGATTACGTTACTGAAAGGGGTGAATTAATTGGTACTTCGCCACATTACACCGTTAGAACATTATTATTGTCGGGTAATTATTTTGAAACAATACAGGGCTTACAAGGCACAAAAAATAAGCCTATTTTGGATTTAGTGAAAGCCATACACGAAGATGCCTTTTGGAAAGCTCAAATTTCACAATTAGTGGTAGAAAAAGATGGTGGTATAACTTTGATTCCAGAAATTGGAAACCATGAAATTGAATTTGGTATGGGTATAGAAATTGAGGCTAAATTCAAAAAATTGAAAATATTGTATAAAGAAATCTTACCCGTAAAAGGTTGGGATAAATATAAAAAGATTAGCGTAAAATATAGAAATCAGATTGTGTGTGAATGATACGGTTTCGGATTGTGGATTTACGATTGCGGATTTTTTAATCCAAAATCTACAATCGTAAATCCGAAATCCCAATAAACTACCTTCCTATGAGTGAAATAATTGTTGGACTTGATATCGGCAGTAAACAAGTAAATGTTGTTGCTGGCAGACTTGACCATTTAGGCAAGCTGGAAATTCTTGGTTTGGGCAAAGCCGACACCACTGGACAGGTATCGAAAGGCGTAGTTTTGAACGTCAATAAAACTATAGAAGCCGTCCAGTCAGCCATAGAACAAGTTGAAAATCAGGCGAATATCCATATCAGAGGTGTTTTTGCAAGCGTTGCTGGTCCGAATATTAATTGTATAAAACATAAATCAACCATTACTCGTCAGACTTCGGGTGAGGAAGTAACCGTTACTGATGTTGACCAAGTGGCAAATGATGCCAAGCGGACTTTTATTGCCAAAGGGAGTGCCATTGTTCATACTTTTCCTCAAGAATATTTTGTAGATTCAATCGGTAATATCTATGACCCCGTGGGTATTAGTGGCTTGAAATTGCAGGGGGATTTTTTGATGATAACCTCGCCACAAGGGGAATTTGACAAAACAAAACGCTGTATTGAAAGTGCCAAAGACAAAATGGAAATTGAAGGTGGATTGGTTTTTTCACCTTTGGCAGCCTCATTGGCGGTGCTTACTCCTCAAGAAAAAAAGAGTGGTGTTTGTTTAGTGGATATTGGCAGCGGCATGACCGAGATTGTGATTTTTCACAAAGGAATTGTTCGTCATATTGCAGTGTTACCTTTCGCAGGTGATGCTATTACGGCAGATATTGAACAAGGCTGCGGTATTTCAACGGAATATGCAGAGCAATTGAAGATAAAGTTTGGCTGTGCCATTGCTGATGAAATTGCGGTAGAAGAAGTGGTTTCAATTCCTGGTATTAACGGACGTAAAACCAAGAATATTTCGGTGAAAAACTTAGGAATAATCATTGAGGAGCGTTTGAAAGAGATTATTGCTTTGGTAGAGGCAGAAATAAGCCGTTGCGGGTACGGAAATCGCTTGAATTGCGGAATCGTCCTTACGGGCGGAAGCGTACAGATGTCATATATTGGCGAGTTGTTTGAGCGAGTAACGGGGCGTGATGTACGCATCGGTCATCCAAACGAAAATTTGGGTAAGACTATTACCGAAGAAATCAAAAACCCTACTTACGCCACAGCCGTTGGGTTGGTTTGGAAAGGCATAAAATCCATCGACGAGCGGGAAGATACTTATAAAGAATTACGTAAAGATGCCCCTCCAATCGTGGTAGTGCCAGTTACGCCAATAAATGTGGGTGGAAATAATGGCAGAAAAATACCAGAAAAAGAGCAGAAAAAGACAGGGACAGGTTGGAGTATTTTTGGTAGTGCTAAAAAGATGGTAAATAAGATTTTAGGCGAAGAATTGGGTGATTCTGATGCTTACGATAAGGGGTAAACAATGGCAAAACACCTTGAAACGGGCAAACAAGCTGAAGATTTAGCCGCAGCCTACTTGGCAGAAAAAGACTACGAAATTGTGGCTCGAAATTATCGTTCGGGTCATGCGGAAATAGACTTAATTGTCAAAAAAGATATTTTTTTGGTTTTTGTTGAAGTAAAATCTTTGTATAATACTCGATTTGGTAATCCTGAAATTAATGTTACCCGTGAAAAAGCGAAACTCGTAACTCGAGCCGCTGGCAATTATGTTTACCGCATAGATTGGCATCAACAAATCCGTTTCGACATCGTTTCCATCATTTTCAGAACAGAAGAGGATTTTGATATTATGCACTTTGAGGATGCGTTTTATTAATAACAGATTATCATTCCTCAAAATCCTTCTTTGGTATCCTCTTTTTTCTTTTCTTCTTTCTTAGCATCTTCCTTCTTCACTACTTTTTTGCCTTTTTCGGTTTTGGTTCTGTACATTTCTGCAAAACGCTCGGTGAAAGTGAATTTCTCTTCCGCCCCAACGCCTAAGAATGTATAGGCATTTTTGCCCCCACCCTTTTTCACACCCTTCGACTTAGCAGCAACGGCATTATTGAATTCACCATCGGAAGAAATTACGCCCATTTCATTTTTCAGATATGCCATAAAATACCAAACGTCCGTTGAGGGTTCTAAATACAGGTAAAATTCATCTCCTTCTGCAGTTTTTTTGATTTCTAATAACCCTTCAACTTCCGAATTAATATCTGTTCCACCAATGCTGGAAATGCTCAATTTACCGACAGAATAAAAGCCTGAATACTTTTCTGAATACCGCAAATTGGCTTTTGAAATCACCATCGAGGTGTTCAATTTGGCATTAATTGAATATAAGGGTACATGTTCATTTTTCAATCTTCTTTCAAAAGGGTCAATGGTTTTTCCGCCTAAAATATTGGCTAATTTCGAGATTAAGCGTTCTTTGTCTTCGGGTTCGTCGGCACTGGCATTGTCTCGGGCATCCAAATTGGTCTTCACAATTTTATCCGCCATCGCTTTCAACACTTCAACAGGCATGGGGAAATTTAGGACTAACATTTGGTCAAATTTATACTTGCCACTATCTACTCGCATTTCAGCAAAACCTGCGGATTGAAGCAGCGTTGAAGGATTGAAGAAATTGAAATTTCCTTCTAAATTCAAAGTCTTTTTACCATCATCATACAAATAACGACTCACTTCATACGACTTATTTTTATCATCCGGACCAATCTCAAAACGCTCCGATTTTGGCACATCCCGCAATTGTCCATTCACCGTAATAATATCCTCATCCTTTGGACTTTCCTTACCCGAAAGGAATGTCGTGTATATTCCAGTAGATTCCGCTCGAAGGTGCAAACCTGCATAAATAGGCGTGTTTAAATCGCCTTTCAGATTGGGTTGCACTTGAATATTTACGTCATCGGTACTGTTTCCTTTATAGGCAATCCAATTGACCACATCAATTCTATTTTTGGATTCTGGACGAACAAAACCGTTGAGTGTCAGATTTTTATCGGTTGCTACCATCGTAATATCACCACGATAAAGCAACTTTGGGGATAAATGAAATTTGTCAGTTTGGTCAATAGTAGCTTTGGCAGTGGTGGTATATCCTTTGGTTTTTTTGCGAGCATCCACGATGGATTCTTTAAACTCGAAATTGCCCATTTTAATATTCAAAGTATCACCCGCAAGGTTTGGAAAGCGATAAGTGGCATCACCATCAAATTTTACTCTTGACAAAATTCTGATATTTCCATTCACTAAATTATGGTAGCCATTGATGGTATCAACTTGTAATTTGGCATTATAAAACCCTCGCATTTCAGCATCTCTACGAATAGAAACTGCTCCTTTATCTGGAAAAATTTTCGCATCTGCCGACTTGATAAACGGTACTCCATTGATATTAAGTGACTGTTTTTCAATCTCATACAAAGCCTCTGAACCATTAAACGAAAGCCCTTCTTGCGAGGGTTCAATGGAAGTAAAGGTCGTATTCCGAACATCGCCTTTCATCGTGATAGTCTTTTTATTAATATCCCATTCGGCACTATTGATAGACGTTTTGTAAGCAGTATAAGGGAAAAATAAACTCGTAGAATCATCTAATTTCAAATTGGTTGGGGTTTTAATACTGACTAAACCCGTTGCCAAATTAAAACTCACATTCATCTTTTTCCCCAACAGAGCGGGTTTAGAAGTTTTCAAATTATTACCTACCGAGAGGTCTGCCATCTCAGCGGTGAAGGCTTCTTTACCAAATTTAAAATTATCAGAAACTGTTTCAGAATCTTGCCTTTTCACTGCCCCAAAACCGTATAAACCTGTTTGACGAACCAATAATTTTCCTTCTAATTTTGAGCTACCCGCATAAAAATCAAAGGAATTGCCCTTGGTTACCACCAACATACTATCCACTTTTGGCTGCCATTTGAGCGAGTAATTTTTAATATCTACTTTGGTAAAATACGCCTGACCAATTGTGCCTTCGTTGATGATACCCGTAGTGCCCGATGCCGTTACAGAATCCAAAGTAAACAGGGCTTCTTTGGCTTGAATTTGAGCCGTCAGGTGGTTGATTTCTCCTTCGGTATGCAATCCTTTTCTGTCCATCACAAGGGGAGAAGTGAATTTCACGAAGGTCTTACCACCATACAAATTATACTTGCCTTCGGAAGGTTTATGACTGAAACCCAGCGAGTTATCGGGCATTGAAATTAATATTTCTTTGAAAGGTGGGAAAATTCCATCGGAGTTGAACGTACCTACAAAATCAATATCTTTGATGTTCAGACTGTCAAAATCAATACTGGGGACTTTAAAGAAAACGTTTTTGGTATAAGCTGCATTGGCTCGCCAGGGGTGGTCAAAATAGGCGGTTACGCCCGTGGGTACAACCAAACGAGGGTACTCAACCAAACGCTGACGACCCGATTTATTATCGGGTTTGTTGATATAAATTACACCCGCTTCATACTTCAAATCTCCCCCAATTTCGGTACGACCTTTTTTGGCTAATTCCTTCTGCGGAATGAAAGTTATGGAGTCAATTTTGTTCAATTTTACACTAAATTCTCCGTAATTAAAGGATAAATCTTTTCCTCTAAAACGGAAATTACCCGTTTTCAATTCACCACTAATTCCGAAGTTTCTATCCTTATTCACCTTAATCAAATTATCATAAGGTGCCATATAGACATTGAGCGAATCTGATAAATAAAATTGCTTAACTCCTCTGATTATCAATTGATTATCTTTCAAACTCAACGAAGCATTAGAAGTAGTATCCTTACTATTTGAGGAATACAACGATGGAATCAAGAAATTATCATAGTCTTTTCTGGCTCCATAAGCCGCCAAATTATGCAGTCCTTTTCGAGCTAATTTTAGTTTTTCAACATCAGGGTCATACTCAAAGTAACCCTTTTGCATCATCTCTAAAAATACAGGACGAAGGGCAGCGGCATCTTTCTGAAAGGCTTGGGCAATGTTGGAAACAGTAGTAGATTGAAGGTTGTTTTTTCGGATAAAATTTGAAACTACCAACAGCGGATTAAAATTATAATTTGCCGAAATTTGAGCAAAACGCTCTGGATTATAATAATCAAAAGACTCAAAAAGAGCAGGAACAACATTCTTTGCTGTTAGGATGGCAAAATCAATTCTTTTGTCTTTCAAATTCCAAATTAATCCATCCGCAGTGATGTCTAATTTATGGTAACTGTCTGAATATGAAGTCTCTCTAAACCCTCCTGCATCCACTTTGTTTAATTTTAAAACTTCCGTTTTACGGTTGTAATTCAACTTTACCGAAGGATGATAAAGCGAATCTTGGTCGGCAAAATAACCCGTGAAAATAGTAGTTGGAGAGGTAATTAACGAGTCGCCCACTTCAAAACGTTTGCTGGTAACTCTAAACGCCACTTTACCATCTTTTTTTACTATAATAGTTGCATATTTTGAAGCTAAGGACGAACTGGAAATCCGATTACCCACCATGGTAAAACCGCCTTTATAGTCAATGTCGGCACTATTTTTCAAAACTACATCACTTTCAAGCGACATAAATCTTGGGTAATTTGCAGGAGCGTTTTTTGCCCTTTTTTTACTCTGAAACTCAAAAATTCCTTTAATGGGAACGTTCAGTTTTTCGGCATTGGTAATGGTTGCTAAATCAGAAACCAACTTCGGATTCCTGATTTCCATATTGTAATTATTCAACGTTACAAAAACCTCTGGCAATCCCACATTTTCCCACGTAAATTTTCCGCCCGTTCCCAACAAAATACCATCTTTTATGCTCAAAATTGGGGAAGTATTTCTCACCACTACCGAATCGTTGGAGGTAGCAATTACTAGATCAATTCCTTTGAATTCCATCACGGGACCAATGTTCAAAAACTGTCCAATGGGTTCTTCTATGATGGGGGCTTGTGCCTGTGCTGGGGCATTACTTGCAGTAGGTAAAGGTGCATCAAAATCTTCCCAAGCGTTTTTCTTAGGATTTGCTTCTGGCGTAGTAGTATTTGTAGGCTGATTGGTCGTAATGGGCTTTTCTGGCTTGTTAATTTCTATTTTTTGTTCATTAAAACGAAAAAGAACTGAGCCATTTTCAGCGTATAATCGGTTGTAATTAGTAGCATAAATTGCCCTATTGGTAAAGAACAATCTACTAATCTCAATGTATCGAAGCGTTGTTTTAGTATCACCCGTTTCCACTGATTTACGCAGGGTTTCGAGGTAATTATCTAAACCAGTTTGAGGAATCAGAGCATTATTTACACCCAAAATAACAGCATCAAAAAGTGCTACGTACTGCGGTGGTTTATAGCCTTTTTTGAACATAAAATTACAAACACTCGCCAATTTTGCCTTTTGGGCATCGGTGAGTTTTCCAGAATTCCAGAGTTTATCAAAATTCTGGGCAATTCCCTCTGCTTGAGGGTTTCCAGAAAGAGCCAAAAAATTCTTAGCATCCGCCAAAAACTCTTCGGGTTTATCAGATATTTTCAGTCCTTGTCCATAGATGCAAACACTCGAAAGGGCAAAACACAAGGCAAATAACAACGATTTAATGTTCATAGACTTTACAGATTGTATTAATTCTTAACCTTTTGGGTACATAGTCTTGTCCTTCAGAAAACCATAAAATTTCTATGTTTCCTATCCTGACTATGTGGTTAACGCTTCTATAAAATTAACGAATTCTTTTGGCTTGGTATTTCGTTGGAGGGTGTTTATATCCGCTCAAAAACCACCGCTGCCCAATTATTCTTATTTTCTGTTTGAACTTTCACCAAACCCGCTTCTTTTGCCACATTTTCAATGTCGTCAATATCATGTTGATAGAAACCACTTACCACCATTTGCGAAGGAGCAGGTTTCATAAATGCCATGTATTTTGGAATATCTCGCATCAAAATATTACGGTTTATGTTCGCTAAAACGATGTCATATTGCTCGGCGGGTTCGTCTTCAATTGTTCCCTGTCGGATGGTAATATTCTGACAATCATTGAGTTGACAATTTTCACGAGAATTTTCGGCTGCCCATTCTTCAATATCAAACCCCGCTACCTCAATTGCTCCTAACTTACTGGCTAAAATGGCTAAAATGCCCGTTCCACAACCTACATCCAACACTTTTTTACCTTCATGGTTTACGTTCATTTGCAATCCCAATACCATCGAAGTAGTTTCATGATGTCCCGTTCCGAAAGACATTTTTGGGTTTATCAGTAAGTCATATTCAATATTGGGGTCGGCTTCATGAAAACTGGCTCGTACCCGTACACGACCGTTAGCGGCAATAATGGGTTCGTAATTTTTCTCCCATTCTTCGTTCCAATTCTTTTTTTCGAGGGTTTTATATGAATATCTGATGGGGGTCATGGGCAGATAACGCTCCATAATTTCATCAAGGGAAGTTTCTGAAAATAAATCTTCGGTGATATAGGCATTCAATCCGTCGGCTTCTTCGGTGAAAGTTTCGTAGCCGATTTCGCCTAATTCAGCCATAAAAATATCCGAAAATTCAGGATTGACGAATAGTTGTAATTCAATGTA
>JANPGQ010000237.1:0-4165 GCA_031423975.1 Cytophagales bacterium
CATGGCATCAGGAAAATCAAGTAATGTATTTATAATCTGCCCTTTACTGTCAAAGTTTCGGCGGTGCATAGATGTAATTAGCACGGGACTTCCGCCTTTACTTCGGGCTTGACTGATATATGATTTTAGTAAATCTTTATATTCAAACATTGCCCTAAATCCTTTGATTTTCTGGTCGTTGTGGGCAAATTCGATGAAGAGATAATCGCCTTTTTTCATGTCGAAAAGTATCTTTTTTAAGCGATTTTCTGCCACAAAACTCTGCAAAGATTCGCCAGATTCGGCATGATTGGAAAATACTATTTTCTTTGACTTAAAAAATTTAGGTATCATTTGTCCCCAAGCTGTAAATGGCTCTTGAACTTGGTCAACTACCGTAGAATTTCCTGCCAAAAATACGGTACAGGCTTTTAAATTAGGCGTAATTTCAAGGCTTTTTACTTGGGGATTTTTTCCGCAAAATTCAAAAGTAAGTTGATTATCCCAATGCGGATAAGTTAATTCTCTTGGTTTAAGTTTTATTTTTTCATGATTACCAAAATAAGGTGTTTTTACATTTACCGTGAATGTTTTTGTGGTAAATTCTCCTGTTGAGGTGATAATTTTCTCTAACATCAACCTCCGATTTTCAACTTTTATAGTAGTTTCGCTTGCTTGGTTTTCGTTGCCCAAGACTACTTTTACATCATAATTTCCTTCTTTTAAATCGAGCGTGAAAAATTTGGGAGAATCAGCCAGAAAACCGAATCCTATTTCTTTGGTGTATAATTGATTGGGTTCTACAGGTAAAAAACCTTTCATTTCTTTTCCATCAAAATTGAATTTCAAGGTTTGCGAAATTGATAAAAATGGAATGAATAAGAGCAATAATATTTTTTTCATGGTTTTAGTTTTGAGGTAATTTTTACTTTTTCGCAATTTCAGCAGCATAAATTTGCTCTTTCCCTTCAAAATTTGCTCTGAAAATAATCCATTTGCCATCGGGAGAAAAATGTACGTTTGGTTCAAATTTATAGCCATGATGTTTCATATTGACCAATTTTTCTGATTTTAATTTATCGCCTTCTGGACGAAAAAGGTAAATCCATTGTCCATCTTTGGCTTTGGCAACTTGCCCAATATCGCCGCCATCGCCCGCAAAAAGCGTTTGGTCGGGCGAAATATTGAAGTGAATAGACCACTCATCTCTTTGCATTTCGTAGCGTTTCTCTACGCCCGTTTCAATGTTTGTTCCTGCCAAATAAAAAGTTTGTCCCTTCGGAATTTGGAGGTCAAACCAAATCGTTTTGCCGTCCCAACTCGGAAACTCATGCCCTGCAATTTCCATATCTACACTACGCTTGTGCATCAATTTGGGTTGTTGCGTATTAATGTCAATCGTCCACATTCTATCTACTTTATGCCAAGGTCCTTCGTGGCAAAACATCAACATATTGGGGTTTTGAGGGACAAACTGAATATGCCCCAACCAAGTATTTTCGTGATGAATTTGCTTTAATTCACCCGTTTCTATATTGAGCGTAAAAAGAGTATTCAAAATTTTTGCATCAAAAATTCTATCGAAAAAATCTTTTTTCTCGGGGAAATTTTTCAAAATTTCTTTCTCCGTACTCCCTTCTTTGGCAGCACCCGCCAATATTTTTTCGTCTGAATTTATGGTTGAAATTGTTCCTTTAAAATCAGCAGGAAAAACATAGACCAAACGTGTTTTTTGAGTAATAATTGAGGTAGCAAAAACGCTATCTTGTTTTTGGAAAAATAACTCGCCACGTTTAGGAGCAAATATTTCACCGCCAATTCTACTTCTATTGGTCAAAGGTTTGTTTTCAAGCGTTTTCAGATTAGCCGAATACAGCATTTGTCCTTCGGGCGTGCGATTATAAAACGCCATTAAGTCGCCGTCTTTATTAGTCAAAAATGGGTTATTGTGAAAGTAAAAACTCTGATTATTGCCTTCTACACTCGAAAGTCGTACAATTTTATGCCCCGTATCTTTATCAATCCAAGCATTGGGCATTGGCGATACTGAACCCGTTTCCTTAACAGGAATGTTCTTTTCACGCTCTTCGATTTGCTTATTGCTTAGTAAAAACTTTTTTAATTTACATTTTTTCAACTCTTTTATCCCCTCCAAAACGGTTTGGGCATTCAGTTTCGCTCCTGCAAGACTGGTATGGGTATTGTCTTTACTGGTGAAATAATTGGCTTTCACGATGGTTTCATTTTCTAACTCATATTTTTGGGCTATTTTTTCATTTAGATTAATAAAAAATGCCCCCTGAGACTTCGCCACTTCTTCTGCCCAGAGCGAGTAAGAATCGGCACTGCGTTGTACTTTACCATCTTTCCAATTGGTTCTTGGCACTAATGAACAGACAATAGCCGTTGCTCCCTTGCTGTGGGTATCGTCCACGTATTTACGCATATACCAGCCAAAAGAATGGACAATTTCGTGCTTTTTCGTTAGCATATTATCAATTTCTTGGGTTTCTTCGCCCGTGCCTCTAATTGAACCTCTGGCTCGTGAAGTGTCATTAATTGCCCCCGCATCGTTATGCCCAAACTGCATGATTACATAATCGCCTTCTTTCAGTTTTGCCATGATTTTATCCCATCTTCCTTCGGTGATGAAAGTACGGCTGCTTCGTCCACCGATGGCGTGATTTTCGAGGTGGATTTTGGTGGTATCAAAACCTTCGCCAATGACACTACCCCAACCCCACATGGCGTCTGCCCCTTTGCCAGAGCCATTTTTTACGGTAGAATCACCAATGATATAAAGGGTTGGTTTGGAAGATTTAAAGGCAAAAAAACAAACAATCATGATGGAGCATAAGCCCATTAGCATTTTATTTTTCATCAGTTATTTTTTAAAATTTTATAAGACTGTACTTTCTTATTTTGCTTAAAAATATTCACCACAAACATCCCTGAAGGCAATTTTTCGCCTATTTCACAATTATCTAAACACGATTCCTTTTCGATGATATTTCCCTGTAAATCAGCGATTTGAATAGTAAATTTACCCGCCAATTTTACGGAAAAAGAATGATTGGTAGGGTTGGGGAAAATAAGAGTTTCTTCGTTTTTATCTTCTTCATTTTGAAGCACCGAAACGCTGGCTACAGTTTCTATTTTGGGTTGTGCGGGCATTTTCATATCCGTACCCAAATAAAAACTTGGGTGCGGCGGTTGGTTATAGGCAGAATTTTGCCAAGCAATTGCCACCCGATATTGGGTGTCGTGCATGAGGGTGAAAAGTTTATTTTCAGCGGGAATTGTGGTCATAAATATCCGCAGAGCCTTATTATCAGTTGTTCTCAGGATAACTTCTTCCCGCCAATCCCCCAAAATATCACCACTCAAACAAGGAGTTGCTTTAGTACCATTGTTTGAAGTACACTCGGTAGTGGTAAAAATTCGATTAAGTTTGCTGGTCTGGTAATCCCATTTGTCAATGTGATTGCAATCCAATAATTCTCGGCTCAAATCGGCATCCCACCAAATACCAAAATTCATGGAACTTGGGCGAGCGTCTGAGATTTTTTCACCTTTTACACTATATAAACCTCCAACCGAACCCCAAAGCTCATATCCTTTGTGCCGAGGGTCAATATCACCAGCCATACAACGCCCAACATCTTTGTTTTCGCCATCAACTGCCCACAAAGGTTTACCCGTTTTGCCATCTCTAAATTCAAGTCCGTAAGCCCCATATTTACTGGGTGATTCGTGGCATTGCCAAACTTCCTGCCCTTCAATATCAGGGTTCATGTCGGTCATGTGAAGGGCATCGCCGTGTCCTAATTGATTGGCATAGTATCCCTTTCCATCATCATCAATACAACTCGCTCCGTTGATAATTTCATCCTTTCCATCGTTGTCAACATCGCCAACGGTCATCTGATGATTACCTTGATATTCGTAGTCTTTTTGATTATTGTTACTGTCAAAAGTCCAGCGATGGGTTAATTTTCCTTCTCGCCAGTCCCAAGCTACTCTTACTAAACGAGTGTAATATCCTCTTCCAAATACTGCTGAGGGCATTTTTCCATCCAAATAACCCACAGCGGCAATGTATCTATCCACTCTATTTCCGTAATTATCGCCCCAATCCGCCACATTGCCACGAGCGGGTAAGTAATCGGTGGTTGCCATTGCTTCG
>JANPGQ010000238.1:0-13170 GCA_031423975.1 Cytophagales bacterium
CTTTAATGATACTTAATTTTTTAGGTACACGAACTACCAGTTTTGTGAATCCACTTAGTTATCTCATAAAGTTTATATTTTTAGGTTTATTTCTCAGGGATGTATTTGGGAATCCTCAAAAAAAGCATTTTTTCAAATATCTCATGTATGCATTAATTCTGTTTGAGTTAGTACAAGTAGTTATTTTTAAAAGCTATAAAGAGTATAATTCGCTGTCTTCAACGGTAAAAAATATTTTTATTTTAGGAGGTATGGGATTATTACTATACAAATTATATCGAACCGATAGCCGTGGTATTCCTTTACAAAAAAACGCTTATTTCTGGATTAGTTTAGGATTTTTACTTCCTGCAATTGCTGAAATTTTCTTAGAATTTATTTTCACAAAACTTCACAAAACCGATTTATTGAGCTTTTATAAACTCTATTTAGTCCGCAACGCCAGTCAAATAGTGGGGTTTACCTTGCTTATTGTGGGCGTTTGGCAAGCGAAGTATTTACGGTTTTTACCGAAGGAGTATTGAGATAAGTCTTTTCTTACTTTATACAAAAAGCCCCTCCCCCAGAGTGGTTTTTTGCGTTATAAACCACCCGAATTGGGGGGTACAGCACGTCCATTTTTAGAGGAACTTTGATGCGTAATCGAAGTCTTAATCTAAAACCCAATGGAAACATCATCTCAACATTTTTGCCAAATAGTCCGTGGAAAAATCTATTTCCAACGGACCAAAAAAAATATTCCTCTCCAAGAAATCATCATGCTGCAAGGGGATATAAATTATTCTCTTTTCTACCTACAAGGCGGACGCAAAGTATTGATTCCGAGAACCTTAAAGATTTTTGAGGAACTCTTAGAAAACTATAACTTTCTCAGAACCCACCGAGGCTTCATCATCAATTGCGACCATCTCCTACGGATAGACAGACTCCATGAAGAGGCATTTTTGACGAATGATTTAAAGGCTTCCATCGCCAGACGACGGAGGGTGGAGGTGAGCAAACGTTTGCAATTAGTAGCGTAATTTTTTCTTAACAATAAACATAAATTTTCAAGAATATGAAAAAGCAAATTTTTACAATTATCCTTTTATTAATGGGTGGGGTTTCCACTTTTGGGCAGTTTAAAATGGATGGTGGAACGAATAGCCTCCGTTTACAAACTAATGGGGTTGATAGGCTGTATGTGCAACCCGCAGGCATTAATTCAAATACTGGCAGTGTTGGGATAAATACGATTACTCCTGATGCAAAATTGACTATCAATGGCGATATGTCCTTTAAAAATATTACTCGATTTACGGTTAATGGCGGTTATACAGCAACTAATAGAAACGGAGCATCTGTTTTGATTTTTGAAGCTGGTGGAGTAGTGAATGGCATTGCAGGTGGGGTAGATGGGATGCTTTTGTATGTACTCTGTGGGTATAAAATGCCTTCTACTATTACCACGGGTGCATTGATTATCAAACACGAAGAAAGTGTCTCTGAAACAACTGCTGCCAATAGAATTATGACTCAGACAGGTGCAGATTTTACGATTACAAATGGCGTAGGGGGCATAATGATGGTCTATGATGGTGGCAGACAACGCTGGAGAATTATGGAAGTAACCTCTGGTTCTTTTTCTGGATGGGGACTTACTGGTAGTAGTGGAACGACTCCTGCTACTGATTTTATTGGTACTACGGATGCACAACCTTTGGTAGTAAAGACCAATAATGTTGAAAGAATGAGGATACTAAGTACAGGAAATGTGGGTATTAACGCAGTTCCTGATATTAATGCAAAACTTATTATTTCAAAAGGGGCTTCTGGTGTAACCTCTTCTTCTTCTTTTAGTACTGTCATTGAGAACAATAGCGGTCATTACTTAGGCTTGTTTTCCCCCGATGGAACTGAAACTGGAATCACATTTGGAAAACCGACCTTGGGACGCTTAGCTGCGGGGATATATTCTCCATCAGCAAGTAGTTTAAATTTTTTCACAGGTGGAGATATTTTAAGAATGACAATTAGAGAAACTGGCAATGTAGGTATAGGCACAATTACCCCAGACGCAAAATTAGATGTTTTGGGTGATGTTAGATATGCCCCAACTAACTTAGCCCCTTCTGCAAATTCAACACTGGATCCTTTGAACAGAAACAATATGTCTTACATTTCAATAAATGCCACCGCTGGTGTTACAACTACTATCAATGGCATATCTGCACCGAGTACTCCTACTGCTTCTTTTGGTACTATGGTATACATATCTGCTGGTCCAGGAGCTACGGTCATATTAAAGAATAATGCTGCTGCTGTTGCTACCAATTCTATTCAAACTTATAATGGGTCAGATGTAACTATTACTGGTAGAGGTGGTATAGTCTTAATTTACGATACCGATGGCTGGCGGTTTGTAGGTGGTGCTTTGTGATTTAAGGTATTGATTATTAGTTAGTTGTGGATATTTTTAACATTTTATACAAATAAAACAATGGAACCAATGATGGCTTTTGGAGGAGAACAACTCCTAAATTTAATTATATTAAAGCTCTATAATACTCGCCCAAACAGATTTAGAGGTAATGGTACTGCCTCAGCAATTAATTATACTTATGCAGTTGTCAATGTTCCTACTTGCAGGTTAGTAGTTAATGATGCAACTCATAATTTCGAAATTAATTTGGATGTAAGAGTAACAGCCGACCCTTTGGGGATTAATTTCGATAGTGTCCTACCCATGAAATCTCTTGGCACAATTTCTATTAGCGACGGGATTCTCTCTATAACAAGGTTGAATTTAACTAATAACTCTGTTAATCCTATTAAACAAATTGTTGTAAATATAATTAACAGTCAAGTAATACCTCCTTTAACAGCAACTCTTCTGTCAATTCCTTTGCCACAATTGAGTAGTTTTTTTGGTACTGGATTATCTGCAAGCATCTCTTCGGGGCAAGTAATAAATGGACCAGCCATAGAAATTGGTTCTCGAATTGTGGGCAGAATAGGGGTTGCTGTTGCAAATGTTCCGCCACTGGCTGAATTACAGGCTTTGAATAATGGAGCTAATGCAAATACTGCAACCTCCATCGCCTTGGTTTCAGATGAAGCTGTCAATATATTAATTAGGAATATTTTTACTGATAGAAGTCTAAATTTTGATGAAAGAGGAAGTAAGGCGGGCTTTGGAGCTGGAATCAAGGGTAGAGTTCATGCCACAACACCTCGTTTACAAATCGTGGGTGGAATTGCAACTATCACCACCACTATTTCCCTAAGCCATTTAGAAGGTGGAATTAGAGTGCCGATATGGGGTTGGAGTTGGGTTGATTTACCTACCCCACCAAATGTAACGGTTCAGGTAAATCATACACTTTCAACTTCTGGTAATAGAGCAATTATTACAATTACAGGTATTGATAGAATAAGTGTAAATCTAAACTTCCCATCCATTTTAAGTCCAGTTGAATCTGTTTTAGAAAGCCTTATAAATGCTGTTTTGAGGTCATTTAGGGGACTACTTGGAGATGCTATTGAAGGAACAAGATTTGAGATTTTTAGACTTCCTTCAAATATATTGGGGAATAATCTAAACGTAAATTTGAGTTTTGAACAAGGTGGTTTGAGATATTTCCAGCACTCAATTAAGGCAATTTTTAGAGTTAGTATTTAATGTTTTCCCTTGGGCTGATGAAATATCTCTCGCCAAGGATGTGAAAAACAGAACTTAAGAATATCAAATATCATAAACCTAAACCATCATGAAACCATCAGACATATTCATCGGAGTAACAGATTTTTTCTCTGTTTTATTGCCCGGCTCACTCCTGACGTGGTTTTGCCATTGTTATTCATACCAAACCTGCTTGGAATTGAAACTTCCAATATGCTTACCCGAAGAACGAAGCGAGCAAATTGCCTTGTTTTTGGCAGTAGCCTATATCGTTGGAAATCTGTTGTTTATTGCTGCTTCTCAATTGGATGATTTATTTTATGACAAATTCAGAAATTGGGCATTTAACAAAAACAAGGACTTACCTTTTCAAACGGCAAAGTTTATTCGAGATAAATATATCAACGCTCCGAAATTGATTGACGATTTGATTACCAATAAATATATCAAATTGGAGAATCCTGATGAAAAACTTAATGGTAAAGAAATCTTCAATACCTACAAGTGGGCATTATGTTTCATTGGTGCAAAGAATCCAGAGTTATTAGTTGATGTCAAAAAATATGAGGCTGATTCTAAGTTTTTCAGAAGTTTGGTAATAGGTTTTATCATTGTAGCTATTGCTGTTTTGCTTAAAGAAAACAACGGAATTTTGTTTGTAAGCTTAGTTATTTTGTCTTTTTTATGTTGATATGCTTATGAGGCTTGTCGAGGGTTTGGCGTGTTTTTATTTTGCTTTTCAAGTAAGTAAGAAATAAAACAAACAACAATTCTCAAATGGCAGAACGATTCATAAAATCATTTTTTAAACCCAATAAACAATTACTCCCATGAAAAAATCTATTCTAATTTTCGTATTTAGTTGCTTGATTATCAATATTTTACAAGCACAAAAACCTTTCAATGAGGCAACATTTAATGAAATGACGGCTCGGTGGACGAAAGAGCCAGTCAGTTTTTTTAAGAATGAATGTGATGCCAACTTTATGTTTACCAATGGCAATGGGGAGTCTTACAACCAAGAGCAAGCAGTAGTCATGTACACCAATGTGATTGCAACGGCAACGAAAAAGGTTGAGAATTTGAAAGTGTGGCAAACGGGCAATACGGGCATTGCCACTGGCAAAACGATTGAATCTTACGTCTTTAAAAATGGTAAAACTTCTGCCTATAATGGCATCTTTACCTATACTTTTTCACAACAAAACGGAAAATGGGTAATGTCTGCGGCACAGCATACTGATTTTAAAAAACCTGTATTTACAGCCGCTACCTTAGACGAACTCATAAACGAATACAAAAAAGATTCCAAAGCCTTTTTTAATAACCGTTTATCCGAAGATTGGCGATACATAAATCTGAAAGGTGGTTTTCAGTATCAAAAAGCGTTTCTGGGTGGAACAGCTCAAAACATTGTCAGTACAGAAATGCCCGAAGCAGTTATTTTTCAATCGGGCGATTTGGCGGTTACAAGTGGCATTCACAAAACGGTACGTATAGGCAAAGACGGTAATCAAATTACTGAAAATAATGCCGTTACCTACACTTGGCAAAGACGAAATGACAAATGGATGTTTGTGGGTTCGCAGCAAAATAACATTCAAGCACCCGTTGCGGATGACGAAGAAGCCGTAAAAAAAGCCATCGAAGCCTCAACTGCCTATATGTACGCTGCTGATTATGATGCTTACAAAAAAACTTGGGTAAATGCTCCCTACATCACAAGAGTATCCGTGGATGCTGCTGGGCAAGTTTCAAGAATGAATTCCGAAGAATATAATGCTTTAATGGAAGACTATCGGAAAAACTATAAAACACCCAATGGCATCAAAATAACCCGTAGCAATTTTGCCATCAGGATAAATGGCACTTCGGCATTTGTGGTTTTCAACCAACATAACGACAATACCGATGGTACCCAAAGAGATTCGATTGAAGAACGCTACTTAGAAAAAGTAAATGGCGAGTGGAAAATTGTAAACGTTACGGTTATTCCGAAGAAATAAATTTTTATCATTATAACCAAACAAAAAATGAAAACCAACACATTTATCCTCATCGTTGCGGCGTATAGTACCATTTTGGCTTTACCTGCTATCTTTTTTCCTGATTATTCCTTAGCCTATTTTGGCATTTCTCTAAGCGTTCCCGAAGAACATTCGTTGGTAAACTTTATTGGAGGTTATCAACTATTTGCACCTTATCTTGGATATGTGGCGTATCGTTCAACCGACCGAGAAACTCGCAGAGGATGGTTATTAGCTACTGCCTTCATTACGATATTTGCCATCTGCGTACAGCAAGTTGATTTGCACTTTCGTGGCATAAAAGCATATTCTACCATGTATTTAGACGAAGCCATTTGGTTGGCGATTGCTATTGGGGCTTTATATTTTAGAGGAAAAGAGTAAAAATAGGTTGGATTTAGGGATTCGTTTTTTTTAAAACGAATCCCTAAATCAATTTAAAAAGGTAAATAATCATAAAAAAATTCAAATGAAAATTTCTAAATTCTTGACTTTCTTAGTCATGGTCGGGTTTTAGAATTTAAATCATTGAGATGAGAGTTTTGAAATAAAATACCGTTTAGATTTTATCTTGAGCTGTGCCACGGATTTATTATCAGTATTTGTATTTACATAAAAACAGCTCAACTTCCCGAAAGTTTAACCCACAACGGATATTGTCACAATGGATATTGCCGCAATGGATATTGTTTCGGGAAGTTCAATTTTCAAGATTTGACAACTCAACTATCTAAAATCGAGCATCGAACTCCCTACATCGGAAATTTACTTTTATCAATGCCAGGAATGATTTTCATGGCATTTTTGTAGTAAACTTTCTTCAAAATTTCATCCGAAAGCCCGATGCCGTACATTCGCCAGAAAGCATGGTATTTTTTGTGATATGGAAAATATTCGTCCTCCGTTTCCAAAACTCGGAAATAGGTTTCGTACTCGTCGGGCACGTAGGAATCTTTACCAAATAGTATTCGGTCTTGACGTTTTTCAAAAAACTTCTTGGCTGCCCTCGGCTGACGACCTAATTCAGCAATAACTGCCCCAATCTCGGCGTACATATTCGGGAAAACGTCCATCAAACTGTCCAATTTTGCCAAATTATTCGGGTACCAACCCATGTGAGCATTGATAAAAGTGGTCTTGGGATGTTTCTTAAAAATATTATGCTGTTGCTCAATCAGTTGCTCCCACGAATAGTCGCCCTTGCTCACATCACGCTTACGCCCCTGATGCGTTTTGAGTTCTAACCAACGCTCATTAAAAGTATTCATGGGTTGCCAAAAAGGGGCAGGGTCGGCAGTATGAATGATTACTGGAATGCCCAATTCGCCACATTTTGCCCAAATTGGGTCAATTCTTGAGTCATCCACAGGAATGAGTTTCGCACCTTCTCTCACATTTAGTCCTAAACTTTTATAGATTTTCAAGCCACTTGCTCCGTGATTTTTCACATCATCTACCAATTTGGCAACGGCTTTTTCAGTCCAGCCCGCTTCGCCAATCGTAGAAAAATCCACATTGGTAAACACCACAAACCGATTGGGGAAATTCTTTTTGGTATTTTCAATTTGCCCGTAAAGAATAGCATTGCTTTTCTCTTCGCTACTGCCAAATCCTCTGCCGCTCAGATTGACCATAATACCCATATTCATCACATCCATTTCCTTCACCAATTGGGCGGCTTTGTCTTTTTGGTCTAAATCAAACTGATGGTTATGAACATCAATAAAAGGAAATTTGGCTCGTTTCAAAGAGTGTTGAGGTACTACGAGCGTAGATTTTGGTTCGTATTCTTCAAAAGTAATTTTGCCATTATTATCCCCAACGGTAATGTTTTGGGCAAAAATTGGGATTTGGAAAAACGTAAATGTGAGAGCATAGAAAGTAGTTTTTTTCATCATTGGAAATTAGTTTGTTTGATACCTCTTAAAAACGAAATCCCTTCAAAATCAGTATGATTCTGAAGGGATTTTGTCAAACTTTATAAATGACTGAACTATTTACAACACTTTCAATTCGTGTTTTTTTCTATATGAAATATTGGCTTGATGACCATTGGTCATCGTGATGATTTCTTGTTCTTTTCAGTATTCTTGCTTATTCGTTTGGGATACTGAGACGGGTTTACACAAAATAGTTACAGTTCTATACTGTTCTACATACAAATATAACGGAATGTTTTGAATTTTGATTCACCAATATTCATATTTTTTATTTGTAGGGTATCATTTTTAATAAAAATTTGCTCTATTATTCTGTTTTAGCATTTTTAGGCTTCATTTTTATTTTTCTACCCAAATCCGAACTACCGAAATCTCTTCATTTTCAAGGCTTCGTTCATTGGAATACTTTACCCGCACGAGGTGCATACCCGAGGGTACATTTTTGAGATTGAGATTGATTTTACCATCGTTTATTTTATAGAAATTAGTAGAATATGTTCGCCCCGAAAGGTCATAAACTTGTACTTCGTCAATGTTTTGAAAACCATTTTTTGTGTACCAATCTACGGCTTCTGCACATGCTTCGGGGTCGGTTATTGTTACTTTTTCGTGTAATTGAGATACAATAATTACCTCTTCAGAAACCGTTGGATTGCCCAATGCTTTGATGTTCGTTTTGAATTTCGAGGTAAATTTTTCTTCGAGAGATAGCTCTTTTTTAGTTTCATTGGTGGTGGTACGGCATACAGAAATACCACCTGCAATAACATCTTTTTTTCGAGTAGTTGCATACCCAACTACCACTATTTCCTCTAACATTTCAGTATCAATTTTCATATTAATAATCGGTACTACTTCTTTGGCTATCAAGGTTTTATGTTCAAAACTAACATAGCTAAATACCAAAGTGTCTTGTTCATTAACCGATATTTGATAATGACCATTTATGTCAGAAGTAATTCCTCTTTTTGTACCTTTCACCATGACGGAAACCCCATGCAAAGGCGAACCATCGGTAGCATCTATTATTTGTCCCGATAGTTGTTTTTGTTGTCCATAACCTTGCTCAATCATGGCAAAAGTGAGGATGGCAACCGTCATATTTCTGACCACGTGCATCCTCTGAATCAAGGGCAAAGAAATTTGGGTTTTATGGTCTGTGAATTGACTAAGGGGTATTTCGTAATGAATGATTTTATCAGTAATCGAAAAGGTTGGAAACCATTCTTCAATCCGATAATTTTTCTGTAATTGGTCGTCTCGAAAACGCCCACAGAGATGTTGATTTTCCGAAGATAAATCTCTGAAATAAGCTACCAATTGGCTTTCTGTCATGTCTGAGAAGTTTATCACATTTGCTTGACAAGAAGCACAAAAACCGCCTTCGGGCGTTGGTTCAAAGTCTTCCCAAGCCTCATGGCAAGGGTTTTGAATATTGATTTGGAAATTTGTTTGCATAGCGAATTTAGGTTTTCTTAGGATAGGTTATTGAATTCCTGTTCCTTAACATGGTACAAAGTCAAAAAGAATATAGAGAGTCATGCTGTTTCTGATGTTGTAACGTTTTATAATATTGTAATATTTTGTACAATTCCAAGAAAAAATATTTTAATTGTTTTCATAATAATTTGTTAGAACATTTTTTTTAACAGTCTGTTATGGTTTAAATTGAGTTCAATAATTGGTTTTGATTTGTAAAGCAAAACTGCGTAATTTTGTAAGCAATACCAAAGCGCTTGACCTCGAAGGTTAAATTTATCACAGTAATTTCTTCTTCGTCGTTTAGGGCTTGGGCTTGTCAATATTTTTTCCCTTTCCAAAATGAAAATAGACTTTTTGTATCAAGAAAAATTTGAGAATCGCCATAATAATTCTGATGTAGCTGACCGCAAAGCAATGCTGGAAACTATCGGGGTTGATTCTATCGAAACACTCATCAATCAAACTGTTCCACCTGCCATTCATTTGACCGAACCTTTGAATTTACCCAAAGCAAAGTCAGAAGCCCAATTTTTAAGCGATTTCAAGAAAATGGCGGAGATGAATGAGACTTTCAAGTCGCATATTGGGATGGGCTATTATGACACGCATACACCGACAGTAATTTTACGAAATATTCTCGAAAATCCCGCTTGGTACACTGCCTACACACCCTACCAGGCAGAGATTGCCCAAGGACGTTTGGAGATGCTTTTGAACTTCCAGACGATGGTGATTGACCTCACAGGGATGGAGATTGCCAACGCTTCATTATTGGATGAAGGTACCGCCGCCGCCGAGGCAATGACGATGTTTTATGGACAAAGAAAAGGCTCTAAAAAGAACGCAGAGACGTTTTTTGTGTCGGAAAGATGTCATCCTCAAACGATTGATTTACTAAAAACTCGTGCCACGCCCATTGGTATCAAAATAGTGGTGGGCGACCACCAAAAGATGGATTTAACCCGTGAAGATATTTACGGAATGATGCTACAATATCCAGCTACTGATGGACAAGTTTTTGATTATACCGACCTCATCGCCTCGGCTCATGAATTGGGCATTAATGTAGTGGTAGCGGCTGATTTATTGGCACTTACCCTCTTGAAATCACCAGGTGAAATGGGTGCGGATGCCGTAATAGGTTGTTCACAAAGATTTGGCGTTCCTATGGGTTATGGTGGACCTCATGCTGCCTTTTTAGCCACAAAAGACGAGTTCAAACGTCATATTCCAGGGCGTATCATTGGAGTGTCCGTAGATGCCCAAGGTAATCGTGCTTTGCGGATGGCTTTGCAGACCCGTGAACAACATATTCGCCGTGAAAAAGCCACTTCAAATATCTGTACTGCCCAAGTTTTGTTGTCAGTAATGGCGGCAGCTTACGCCATTTATCACGGACCCGAAGGCTTAAAAGCCATCGCTAATCGAGTACATGGATTAACAAATTTACTGGCGTTGGCAATCCAAAAATTAGGTTACGACATTGAGACAACCGATTATTTTGACACCATCAAAGTACACATCGGCGAAGATGAAACAGCTTTCAAAAAAGAGGCTTTGGCAAGTGGTATCAATTTTAGATACTATTTGGATTATACCTATATTGGTATCTCTTTGGACGAAACCTGTACTTTGGAAGATGTTCAGAACATTATTTCTATTTTCGAGAAAATCGGAACGGCAGAAGTAGAACTTTTCTCATTGTATCATAAAGTAGATTATGCTTTTCCGAAAAGCCTAAAACGTACTTCTGAATACATGACTCATCCAGTTTTTAATACCCATCATTCTGAGCATGAGATGCTTAGGTATTTGAAGCAGTTGGAAAATAAAGATTTATCAATGGTACATTCCATGATTTCCTTGGGTTCTTGTACGATGAAATTGAATGCTACTTCCGAAATGATTCCTGTTACTTGGAAGGAATTTGGCAACGTTCATCCCTTCGTTCCCAAAAATCAAGCATTGGGTTATTCTGCTATGATTGACGAATTGAACGACTGGCTTTCGGAGATTACGGGTTTTGCGGCAATGTCGTTTCAACCCAATTCGGGAGCTCAGGGAGAATACACAGGTTTAATGGTAATTCGTGCTTACCATGAATCTCGTGGAGATTTTCACCGTAACATTGCCTTGATTCCATCGTCGGCACATGGTACAAATCCAGCTTCGGCAGTGATGGCGGGGATGAAAGTTGTCGTGACGAAATGTGATGAAAATGGTAATATTGATTTAGTAGATTTAAGAGAAAAAGCAGAACAAAATGCCGCTAATTTATCGTGTTTGATGGTGACGTACCCATCAACACACGGGGTTTTTGAGGAATCTATCAAAGAAATTTGTGCCATGATTCACGAGTTTGGCGGACAGGTATATATGGATGGTGCCAATATGAACGCCCAAGTAGGCTTGACATCGCCAGCAACTATCGGAGCGGATGTTTGCCACTTGAACCTTCATAAAACTTTCTGTATTCCTCACGGTGGTGGTGGACCAGGCATGGGACCCATCGGTGTAGCAAAACAGTTAGTGCCATTTTTGCCAAACCATGCTGTTGTACAAAATGTGGGTGGTAAAAAAGGCATTTCAGCCGTTTCGGCAGCTCCTTATGGTTCGGCTTCAATCCTTACCATTTCGTATGCCTACATTGCGATGATGGGAGGAGATGGTTTGACTCGTGCCACAGAAACCGCTATTTTGAATGCCAATTATATCAAAGCACGTTTGGAAGGACATTATCCCGTACTTTATACAGGTTCGGAAGGACGTTGTGCCCACGAGATGATTTTGGATTGTCGTCCGTTTAAAATCTCGGCGGGTGTAGAGGCAGAAGACATTGCCAAGCGTTTGATGGACTATGGTTTTCACGCTCCAACGCTTTCATTTCCAGTAGCAGGAACGTTGATGATAGAGCCGACAGAATCAGAATCAAAAGCAGAATTAGACCGTTTTTGTGATGCCATGATTGCCATTCGTGAAGAGATTGCGGAAGTAGAAAATGGACAAGCTGACAAAGCCAATAACGTATTGAAACACGCTCCACACACGCAAGCAGTAGTTTTGACCGAAAATTGGGACAGACCCTACACCCGTGAAAAGGCAGTTTTCCCATTGAGTTACGTTAAAGCCAATAAGTTTTGGCCTACCGTTTCCAGAATTGATTCAGCCTACGGCGACCGTAATTTAATTTGTAGCTGTGTGGCGATTGAGGAATATGCGGAGGTGGAATAATTTTTGGAATTTAATGAAATAAAAATTCCCCCTTTTCTTTTGGAGAGGGGGAATTTTTTATAAAAATAACCTTACCAAAGACCTAAATCCAACTAAATTAGATTCTCAAGCGTTATGAATTTAATTACGCTCATTCTTAATTAAAAACATATAAATTCATGCAAACAGTCCTCATTACAGGTGCAAATTCGGGCATTGGTTTGGCAACTGCCAAAGCCTTAGCCTTACAACAATATCAACTGATTCTTTTGGTAAGAAGTCAGCAAAAAGCGGATGAAACTAAGGCAGAAATTCTGAAACATACGCCCAATGCACAATTAGATTTTTATTTGGCAGATTTAACGGCTTTGGGTTCTGTAAAAAAAGCCGCAGAAGCTATTAAAGCAAAATATACTTCGCTCGACAGACTGATAAACAACGCTGGCTATTCGCCAGTAGGCATTAGTTTTACGGCAGATGGCTACGAAAAATCCTTTGTAGCGAATCATTTAGGGCATTTTGTACTGACGATGAATTTGTTGGACTTACTCAAAAAATCACCCGAAAGCAGAGTGATTAATTTATCATCGGCGGCTCATGCTTTGGGTAAAGTGAATAGACTTTTTCAGAAAAGGAATACAAAACTTTCAGATATGGGTGCGTATGGCGATGGTAAATTAGCCAATATTCTTTTTACCAAAGGCTTGGCAAAATAATAGCCATTTCTGAATCTGAGATTTTGAATATCGGTAGTAGCCAAATAAATTGAAGTAGCCGCCCCTTTTTCAACTGAAATCATAAACGGGCGAGCCAAGGCAAAACCAAACTTCAAAAAACCATTCATATCACT
>JANPGQ010000239.1:0-5386 GCA_031423975.1 Cytophagales bacterium
CTACACATCTATCTTTGCATACTTGGCATTTTTCTCAATAAATTCACGTCTTGGTGGTACTTCATCACCCATCAGCATTGAGAATAAATGATCGGCTTCTACCGCAGATTCTATCGTTACTTGTTTCAAAGTACGAGTATCTGGGTTCATCGTAGTTGCCCATAATTGTTCGGCATTCATTTCTCCAAGACCTTTATAACGTTGAATACCTACCAAATCCTCACGTCCGCCACCTGCTAAACGTTTTACTGCCAACTCTCTCTGTTGCTCTGTCCAACAATATTCCATTTGCTGTCCTTTTTTCACTTGATAAAGCGGTGGTTGGGCAATATAAATGTAACCCATATCCAAAAGGTCTTTCATATAACGGAAGAAGAACGTAAGAATCAAGGTTCTGATGTGCGAACCATCTACGTCCGCATCCGTCATAATGATTACTTTGTGATAACGCAATTTGTCCATATTCAAGGCTCTTTCGTCGCCATCTCTACCAAAACTTACGCCCAAAGCTGTAATCATATTCTTGATTTCTTCGCTTTCATAAATCTTATATTCTTGGGCTTTCTCTACGTTCAAAATCTTACCTCTTAATGGCAAAATAGCCTGATTGGCACGGTTTCTACCTTGTTTGGCAGTTCCACCAGCCGAGTCCCCTTCCACTAAATACAACTCACAAACGTTAGGGTCATTATCTGAACAGTCGGCAAGTTTTCCTGGTAAAGAGTTTCCTCCCAAAATGGTTTTCCGTTGCACCATTTCACGTGCCTTACGGGCGGCATGGCGGGCTTGAGCTGCCAAAATCACTTTCGCTACAATCTGACGGGCTTCTCTTGGGTGTTCTTCCAACCAAGATTCCAACATATCAGACATGGCTCCCGAAACCGCCCCTGAAACTTCCCCATTACCCAATTTGGTTTTGGTCTGTCCTTCAAATTGAGGTTCAGCCACTTTTACCGAAATAACAGCGGTCAATCCTTCACGGAAGTCATCGCCCACAATTTCGATTTTCAACTTCTCCAAAGCTCCCGATTTGTCAGCGTAGTTTTTCAAAGTACGAGTCAAAGCACCACGGAAACCCGCTACGTGCGTACCACCTTCAATGGTATTGATATTGTTTACATACGATACTACGTTTTCTGAATAGGAAGTATTATACATCATTGCAACTTGAACGGGTACACCGTTTTTGTCGCCTTCCATATAAATTGGAGCGTCCAAAATTTTATCACGAGTGGCATCCAAATACAAAACAAATTCGCTCAATCCACCTTGTGAGAAGAATAAATCAGATTTTGGAACGCCGTTATCGTCCAAATCACGAAGGTCGGTCAAGTTAATTTTGATGCCTGAATTCAAGAATGAAAGTTCACGTAAACGACCCGCAACGGTTTCGTATTTGTATTCATGAACAGTAAAAATACTCTCGTCTGGCTTGAACGTTACTGATGTTCCATGACGTTCAGTTGTACCAATTTCCCTAACAGCATACTGTGGCACACCGATTTTATATTCTTGTTCAAATATTTTTCCTTCACGATAAACGGTAACTTTCAAATCCGTTGAAAGGGCATTTACGCAGGAAACACCCACACCGTGCAAACCACCCGAAACTTTGTAGGTATCTTTATCAAATTTACCCCCAGCATGAAGAACGGTCATTACAACCTCCAAGGCTGACTTTTTCTCCTTAGTGTGCATCCCCGTTGGAATACCACGTCCGTTATCTTCAACCGAGATAGAATTATCGGTATTGATGGTTACGCTGATGGTATCGCAATGACCCGCAAGGGCTTCATCAATCGAGTTATCGACAACTTCCCATATCAAGTGGTGAAGACCTTTAAAGCCCGTATCGCCGATATACATGGACGGGCGTTTACGCACGGCTTCTAAGCCTTCGAGGACTTGGATATTGTCTGCGTCATAATTTGCTCTACTTTTTTCTTCTGGTTCTTGAAATTCTGCCATTTTTCAGATTGTGGATTTTTGATTATGGATTGCAAATTGATTTCGCTTTAACCACATTTCAATTCTCCTGATTATATTTTAAATCTTTTAGGATGTTTTTTGCTTGAGAATAAGTAAGCTCTTTTAAAAGTCAAAGATTCGTTATTTTCTTTGAAAAAGTAAAAATACAAAAATTCTATCGAACCTACTAACGTTTGGAGTTTTTTGAGCCAAAATCAAGCGAAAAAAAGGGTGTTTTTGATAGATTGGAGTTTGCATAAAATAAACATTCTTTTCTTCATTTTTTAGATACTTTATTTTTAGGTAAATCTCTTTCTCCTTTTTTTCAATAAATGGTAAAAAGAACTACCCCAGCAGTAGCAATATAACAGTTGGGTACAGGATAGTTTAGTTTCTGGTAAATAATATTTTTGGAATAAATCAAGAATATTTATTTCTTTTTTCATAAAAAAATAAATATTCTTGATTATAAAAAAGGTTATTGTGCCTTCTGATTATACTTTAAACAATAGAACTTGTTTAAACTTATTTTGGTCAGAAATTCTACGTAAGTTATTTAAAATCAATATGTTAATTTTAGAGAAAACTATTCATTCGTAAACTTTTAAAACTCATGCTCATCAATCAACGAACAATTAAATTAATCTTTGGATTAGTGGCTCTCATTTCAGTAGCTTCTTTTACTATTATAAGGAGTCCTCAACCCGTTAAAATAGACAGTGATAATCCAAAAATAAAGAAGCTAAGGTTATCAGAAGGGTTTACTGCCGAGCACCTTTACAGTCCCTCAGAAAGCAATCAAGGCTCGTGGGTTTCTATGACTTTTGATGACAAAGGACGAATGATTGCCTCTGACCAATATGGAAACTTATACCGTTTGAAAATTCCAAAAATTGGCGTGCCTAATGTAAAAACTGAAGTTGAGAAACTAAAAATTGGTATCGGTACAAACATTGATACAGTAGGAATAGGCTACGCACATGGACTTTTATACGCCTTCAATAGCCTTTATGTAATGGTTAATAACAATAAAAATAACAAGGCTTTTACCAGACATAGTGGTTTGTATCGTCTTCAAGATACTAATGATGATGACCAATTTGATAAAATTTCTTTGCTGAAATCAATGGATGGCGATGGTGAACACGGTCCGCACAGCGTTATTTTATCGCCCGATAAACAATCGCTATATGTGCTTTCAGGCAATCATACCGATGTTCCACCGATGGATTCCTATCGTTTGCCGTCTAATTGGAAAGAGGACAATCTTTTCCCTCTCATCAAAGACCCACGTGGACACGCCAACGACCGTTATGCCCCAGGTGGATGGATTGCCCACACTGATCCAGAAGGTAAAAATTGGGAGTTATTTGGGGCAGGGTATCGCAATGCTTTTGACATGGCTTTCAACGAAGTAGGAGATTTATTTGTCTATGATGCCGACATGGAGTGGGACTTTGGCTTGCCTTGGTATCGCCCCACTCGTATCTGTCATGCCACGAGTGCGAGTGAGTTTGGTTGGAGAACGGGCAACAGCAAATGGTCGCCCACTTTTCCAGATAATTTACCGCCCGTTATCAACATTGGGCAAGGTTCACCGACCAATTTACTGCACTTGAAAGATGCCAAATTTCCTGCAAAATATAAGAGTAGTTTATTGGCTTTTGATTGGAGTTTTGGTATTATTCACGCCATCAATTTAACGCCTTCGGGTTCAACTTATACTGCCACTCGTGAGGAGTTTTTATCGGGACTTCCCTTGCCTTTAACCGACGGAACGATTGGTCCAGATGGTGCTTTATATTTCTTGACGGGTGGAAGAAAATTAGAGTCTGATTTGTACAGAGTCTCTTATACGGGTAACGAAAATACCGATGCAGTGGCGGCTGCTCCCATCAATCAATCGAATGCTTTAAGAAGAAGTTTAGAGAAATTCCACGTGGGCGAACCCAACAAAGATGCTGTTTCAACATCATGGCAACACTTAAAAAGCCCCGACAGATTCATCCGTTATGCGGCTCGTTTAGCCATCGAACATCAACCCGTAAGCGAGTGGCAGGATAAGACTCTACAAGAAAAAGACCCCGTTACGCTCACCCAAGCCACTATTTCATTGATACGCATGGGAAATGGCGATAAGCAAAATGAAATCCTAAACGCTTTGATGGGCATTAATTACAAGGCCTTAGCCGAACCGCAACAATTAGACGTACTCCGTGCTTTTGAGTTGGCATTTTTGAGAATGGGAATGCCCGATATAAATAACAAACCCAAAGTAATTGCGTATTTAAACCCAAATTATCCCGCAAAAACGGCTCAATTAAATCGTTCATTGAGTAAAGTTCTATTGTATTTGGATGCTCCGAACGCCATCCAAAAAACCTTAGCTTTGATGAACATTAAAGAAGAGCCGGGCATGAATGCACTAATGCAAGAAACGGCAACCGCCTCCAGCGATTTGATTTTGAGAAGTACGCAATACGGAGGAGATATTGCTGCTATGTTAGCCAATGTTCCTCCTGCCCAGCATACGTATTATGCCAATGTTTTGACAATGGCAAAAACGGGTTGGACTGCCCCAGAGCGTGAAACGTATTTCAAGTGGTTTAATAGTGCGTTTAGTTATAAAGGCGGACGGAGTTATGTTGGGTTCATTGACCGTTCGAGAAAATTAGCTTTAAAGAACGTACCAGAGGACAAAAAAGCCTATTTTGATAAATTATCAGGGGCGGAAATGTTGAGCAAAAGTGGCAATGATTTAGTAACAACTGCTTATCCAAAGGGTCCTGGTAAATATTGGAGTGTAGAGTCTGCCATGCCAGTATTGGAAAAGGGTTTGTTAAATAGAAATTTTGAGAATGGAAAAGCAATGTATGCCGCCACAACCTGTAAAGCCTGCCATACCATGCGAGGTGAAGGTGGGGCAACAGGTCCAGATTTGACCCAATTAGGCACTCGTTTTTCGACAAAAGATATGTTGGAAGCCATCACCAAACCAAGTAAATCTATTTCAGACCAATACGCTGCCACTCAATTTAGCTTAAAAAATGGCAATTCGATAGTAGGGCGTTTGGTGAATGAAGATGCCAATGCGTATTACGTTTCTCAAAATCCATACGCACCCGAAACGCTTGAAAAGGTATTGAAAAAGAATGTAATTTCTACAAAACCATCCGCCGTTTCTATCATGTTTGAGGGCTTGATAAATAGCCTAAATGAAGATGAAATGAAAGATTTGATGGCGTATTTAATGGCTGGTGGCAATGAGAAAAATGCAATGTTTTCGGCAAAAGTGGAATTGAAAAAGTAGATTAATTAGACCTATCGCATCCGTGGCGGGTGGGGGCCCCCCCCCCCCAAGGCCGAAGCCACGAGGGCACCCACCCAAACCAAAATATGGAAATATGTGAACACCCCC
>JANPGQ010000240.1:0-11503 GCA_031423975.1 Cytophagales bacterium
ACTCCACTTCGGAGAAGTGCAACCTTTGTAGAAAAGTAAAAATGTGTAAAAATAGCATCGGAGATGCTTAACCTTAAATTTAGCGTAACATCAGTAAATTAAGATAAAGAAATATACAATTATGAGTTTATACAAAATCCTAAAAGAAGAGTGTTACGAAGCAAATATGCGACTCCCTAAACTCGGTTTAGTCCTTTTCACGTTTGGGAATGTCAGTGCCGTTGACCGAGATAAAGCCGTTTTCGCCATCAAACCAAGTGGAGTTGATTACGATTTATTAAAGCCCGAAGACGTTGTGATTATGGATTATGATGCCAAAGTGGTAGAAGGAATCATGCGTCCATCGTCTGATACAAAAACGCACGCTCAATTGTACAAAAATTGGGAGGATATTGGTGGAATTACGCATACGCACAGTACTTACGCCGTTGCGTGGGCTCAAGCAGGGATGGATATTCCCATTTTTGGTACTACTCACGCCGACCATACGCACCAAGATATTCCTTGTGCAGCAGTTTTAACGGACGAAATGATTGAAGGTGATTATGAGTATGAAACGGGTAATCAAATCTTTGATTGTTTTAGAGACAAAGGACTTTCGCACAAAGAAATGGAAATGATTTTATTGCAAAATCACGGGCCATTTACTTGGGGAAAAAATGCGGAGAAATCGGTTTATAATGCCGCAGTATTAGAGGAAGTTGCCCGAATGGCGTATCTGACATTACAAATAAATCCACTCACTCCTCGCATAAAAGACACGCTCAGAATGAAGCACTTTGAACGCAAACACGGCAAAAATGCCTATTACGGACAAGGTTGCTGATATTTTTAATTAACCCTTTTAATATTTAACTATGAAACTTGGTTTAGAAACCCTCGACTACTGCATTTTCTTTATTTATTTCGTCATCGTTTCCAGTTATGGTTACTGGGTTTATAAAAATAAAGGCAAACAAAATGGTGGCGACTCAAAAGACTTTTTTCTTGCCGAAGGTTCTCTAACTTGGTGGGCAATCGGAGCTTCTATTATCGCTTCAAATATCTCTGCGGAACAATTTATTGGTATGAGTGGACAAGCATTTCAGTTAGGAATTGCTATTTCTGTTTATGAATTATTGGGAGGTGTTTCGTTAATCATCGTGGCGGTTTATTTCTTGCCGATGTATTTGAAAAACAAAATTTATACCATGCCACAATTTTTGGCTAAACGTTACGATGAACGTTTGGCGACCATTATGGCAGTTTTTTGGCTATTTCTGTACATTTTCGTAAATCTTACTTCCATCATTTATTTGGGAGGAATTAGTTTAGAAAAAATGACGGGATTAAGTTTCATGACTTGTACTTTATTCCTCACCATTTTTGCCGTAATAATAACCTTGGGCGGGATGAAAGTGATTGGCTATACCGATGTAATTCAAGTGGTTTGCTTGATATTCGGTGGATTAGCAACCACTTATTTAGCCCTTGATTTATTGTCTGATAAAGTAGGAACGGGTTCGGGTGTTCTTGAAGGATTGAGTTTGATTAAAGAAAAAGCGGATAGTCATTTACACATGATTTTTACGCCAAATCAATACCAAGTTCATGATGGTCGTGGTGGATTTATTGATGCTTACCGCCAATTACCAGGGATTATGATGTTTATCATTGGGGGACAATGGGTGAATAATTTGAATTATTTTGGTTGTAATCAATACATGACGCAACGTGCTTTAGGGGCTGATTTAAAAACCGCTCGAAATGGCGTTTTATTTGCCGCTTTTATGAAAATGTTGATGCCATTTATTGTGGTTTTACCGGGTTTAGCCGCTTACGTAATCTTCCAAGAAAATGCGGATGCTTCAATTGTGAACGGAATTACGCAAAATGGAATTGTAAAACCCGATAATGCGTATCCAGTATTATTAAATCTGTTACCAGTGGGTTTAAAAGGTTTGGCTTTTGCGGCTCTTACTGCCGCTATCGTAGCAAGTTTAGCAGGGAAAGCCAACAGTATTTCAACGATTTATGTATTGGATATTCATAGAAAATATTTCAATAAAAATCTTACGGAAAAACAAACTGTTTGGACAGGAAGAGTTGCCATTGTGGTTGCTTTTGCCATTGCTTTAGTCGTGAGTCCATTTTTAAGAAACTTTGGACAAGCATTTGAGTATATCCAAGTCTATACGGGTTACATTTCTCCAGGGATTTTGAGTATTTTCTTATTAGGTTTCTTCTGGAAAAAAGCAACAGCCAATGGTGCTTTAACGGCAGCTATTTTAAGTATCGCTTTGTCGTCATGGATAAATTATCAATTCCCAGAATTCCCTTTCATGAACCGTATGGGCGTTGTTTTCTGGATTTGTTCATTTGTTCATATCACGATTAGTTTGATTGAGTCGAAAGGAAAAGACCAAGAAAAGGCTTTTGTGGTAAATAAAGAATGGTTTAAAGTTGAGCCAATATTCCGTTATGGAGCTATCCTTATTGTCGCTATTTTTGCCGTTATTTACTTTATTTTTTGGTAATCTTGAAATTCAAAAATCTTTTAGATACGAAAGTCGTACGCTTTGGGACGACTTTCGTAAATTCCTAAACAAGTTAAAAGAACGGGCTCAAATCCTCTCAGTTCATAGTTTTCTATAAAATTTGCTACCTAAAACTCTGATTTGTTATCTTTATTTTTCAAAATATCCATTTTACATTAGCTCACATAATTTCAAAATTACATGTTAAAAATTGAACAAACTCCTCACCGCTTCAAATCCTTCAAAAACTGCATCGGTGTCTTGCCAAACTCTGTTTTGAAGGCTTTTGTAAAGTAGGATTGCGTTTGAATCCCCACATTATACATCACCTCTGCAATGGACATATTTTCGTGAGTCATCAATTGGACGGCTTTTTTCAAGCGAATGGTACGGATAAAATCACCGATGGATTGCCCCGTTAGGTTTTTGATTCTGTTGTATAATTTTGTTCTGCTCATGCCAATTTGCGAACAGATATAATCAATATTCATTTCTGGATTACTCAAATGTGCCTCTATTAAATCAATCAAATCCTTCAAGAATTTTTTATCATTGACCGAATGAGCCAAATCTATTACATCAGCGTGTTGTTCGGTAAAGTACTTCTCTCTTGCTTTTTGTTTCTGTGCAAAAACATTTCTGATTGTTAAGATCAATAATTCGATGCTCAAAGGCTTAGAAAAGTAAAAATCAGCCCCCGATTCTATGCCTTCAATTTTTGATTCTTCGGCATTTTTTGCAGTCAATAACAAAAACGGAATGTGGCTGGTTTCGTTATTTTGTTTCACAATTTTACAAAACTCAATGCCATCCATCACGGGCATCATCACATCACTAATAATCAAATCGGGGAATTCTTCTTTTACTTTTTGGTAGCCTTCTTGCCCGTCATTGGCTTCCGAAATCTGGTAGGTTGTGTTCAAACTATCCTTCAAAAACTTCCTTAATTCATCATTATCATCCACAATCAGGATGGATAATTTATTTTTTACGATGGGTTTTACGGTTATTTTTGCTTGTTTTTCCTCCTGAATGGGCGTGTTATATTCATCTTTTACTTGGATACTTTCGAGCCTCACGGTTACTCCTTTGTTCTTGACCCACCGTTCTTTTGTGGTATAATCTTCTTTTCTACAGGGGATTCCAATAATAATTTCCGTTCCTTTGTTTCGTTCGCTATACACATAAATATTGCCTTTGTGCAATGCAGTAAGGCTTTTTACGAAGGCTAATCCGATACCAGAGCCTAAATGTGCTTCCGATATTTTGTAATATCTTTCAAATAAATGGGCAATTGATTCTTTTGAAACTCCCACGCCATTATCCGCCACACGTATATACAGGTAGTCTGTTCCACGAAATTCATTTGGGATAATTAACTCATTTCCAAACGATGGTTTAAATTTTTCCAACGTATCCAAAATTTCTACTTCGATACGATTTCCATCGCCAATATATTTGAAAGAATTGCTGAGTAAATTAATCACAATTTTTTCAAGGATTTGTCGGTCAAACCATGTTTCATGAATTTTGTTTTTGAGGCTAACGCTAAACTTTATGTCTTTTTCTGCGGCTAATTCACTAAATTCATCGGAAATTTCTTCAACAAAACTGTCTAAATTTCCTTGCATAACGTTCAATTTCAGCACGCCCGATTCCGACTTTCTGAAATCCATTAATTCGTTAATCAAACTCATCAACCGATTGGCATTTCGGTACATTAATTCGTAATAATGATTCGCTGATTCGTTGGTATTTTCTTTTTTCAATTTTTCCAAAGGCCCTAAAATTAATGATAAAGGCGTGCGGAATTCGTGGGAAATATTGGTAAAGAACTGCAATTGTTCTTGGTGCATTTCTTCTTTTTTCTGTTCTTCCAAATGCTGTTTTTCTAAGGTGCTTTTGAACCGATAATATTGTACAATGCCTGTTCCAATTGCCAATAAAATGAAAATTCTAAACCACCACGTAGCCCAAAAAGGAGGCTTAATAATTACTTTAATGGCGTATTCTTCTTTGTTCCAAACGCCATCATTATTGGATGCTCGCACTTGAAAAGCGTATTCCCCAGGACTAACGTTCGTGTAGGAAGCCTTTTTCTCATTTTGCGGATATATCCAGTTTTTATCCCAATTTTTAAGTCGGTAGGCATACTGATTATTTTCGGAAGCGGTATAATTCAAAGCGGCAAAACTGAATGAAAAGGTTGCTTGCTTGTGGGTTAAGATAATTTCTTTGGTAAGACTAATATCAGTTTGCAATGGGGAATCTTTTCCCACAATCACTTTCTGATTATCTATCTGAAAATCAGTTACATAAACTGGTGGTACAAATGTATTTTGTAAAATATTTTGTGGATAAAAAGTATTAAATCCGTTTATCCCACCGAAAAAAAATTCTCCTTCTTGGGTTTTCAAAAAGGCATTTGTTTCAAATTCAAGTCCTTGTAAACCGTCCGAAGTGTTATATTTTTTGGCAGAAAGCGTTTCGGGATTCAATTGCATAATGCCATTGGAAGTTGAAAACCAAAGATTGCCCTGCGAATCTTCTTCGATTGCTTTGATGAATTCGGTGGATAGTCCCAATTTATCCGTAAAAACAGAGAACGTTTTTTTCCTCGGATTAAAGAGATAAAGTCCCGATTGCCCTAACCAAACCCTGTTTTTACTATCGGTGAAAATTATTTGAAAATCTGGACGCTTTTTGTCATTGTTGAAATAATGGGTAAACGATTTAGTATTTTCTTCGTAGCAATTCAAACCGCCATCATCGGTTCCAATCCAAATATTTCCTGCCTTATCTTCATTCAGCGATAAAATATTATTACCCAAAAGTTGGGTTTTATTTTGTCCGTATATGATGCGAGAAAAGGTTTTTGTTGTGGGTTCAAAAAGATTCAAACCGCCGTAATATGTGCCAATCCAAAGGTTATGTTTACGGTCTTCAAAAATTTGCTGAATGTAGTTTGAACTCACACTTTTTGAATCCGTAGCCGAATGAATAAATCGGGTAAAATTATCGCTATTGCTATTATACAAACACAAGCCCCCCCCCCAAGTTGCCACCCAAATATTGCCCTTAGTGTCTTCGGTAATATCCACCACTTCGTTTGAGCCAATGGTTTTTTGGTTAAATGGATTGTGTTTGTAGTGCTTGAAAGATTTGGTTTTTCGGTTGAATAAATTGAGTCCGCCCCCATCCGTACCAATCCAAATATTGCCGTTACGATCTTCGCAGAAGGCTTTTACGTCATTATAACTCAAACTATTGGGATAAGATTCTTGTCTAAATAAGGTAAATTTTTCGGTATTGGGCATGTATAAATTGATGCCGCCTCGGTGCGTACCAACCCACAAATTACCCTGATTATCTTCAAAAATTGCTGAGATGGTGCGTTGTGATAGGCTTTTTGGTTCATCGGGACGATATTGATAATTGAAGAAACTATCAGAAACGGGGTCAAATAAATTGAGTCCGCCGTTGATGCAACCGACCCAAATATTTTTGTTTTTATCAACTAAAATACTCCGTACCAAATTGCTCGTTAAACTTGTTGTTTGGGTTTCTTTATAACTAAATAATTTTGTGGTATTGAACTGATAATTGAAAATGATGAAGCCGTTATCCGTTGTTCCCAACAATAAATTGCCTTGTTTATCTTCGTTAATACAATAGATGGGGCAATTTGTCGGCTTTTCATCCAAGTTTTTCAGCACATCAATCGACTTAAATGTTTTGTTTTCACGGTTGAATAATTGAAGTCCTCTTTGTGTACCAACCCAACAATTCCCTCGACTGTCTTCAAAGATGTAATTGACATAATTATTGTTAAGGCTGGTATTTGAGCCTATTTTCTGTTGAAAAGCGGTAAATTTTCCTTCCGATGATTCCGATAAATTAACTCCTCCCCCTTTTGTTGTAATCCACAATCGCCCCTTTTTGTCAATCATTAAATTGGTGATATGATTGTTGCTAAGGCTTTGAGCATTTTTCTGATTGCTTTTATAATTAATGAAAGTATTAGTTGCTTGGTCAAATTTATTTAGTCCGTTAATCGTGCCAATCCATAGATTTTTTTTAGAATCTTCGCAAATACAGGTAATATAATTGTCGCTGATACTCGTTGCATTTTTGAGGTCATGTTTAAAAATAACCATCGAATTTCCATCATAGCGATTCAATCCGTCTCTTGTACCAAACCACATAAACCCCCGACTATCCTGATAAATGGCTTCGATGGTGCTATTTGAAAGCCCTTGTTCAGTCGTGATGTGTTTGAATTTAAGATTTGGAACTTGCGATAACCCAGAAAACCCTGCCCACAAATGTATCAGTAGAAAAAAGTAAAAAAGTTTGAATGAGAGATATTTGTGCATTTGTTGAGGGAAATGAGATTTTGTTGTCTGGGCGACCCCGTCTGAATTAGGATTCACCAGATTAATGGATTTTTTGGATTTTACATCGAATTTTAATCCTAAAAATCCATAAATCCTACGAATCCAAATTCAGACTGAGTCAAATCCGCCAAAAATTGACTGATAGCACTAAAATTATGACTTCTGAGATAAAAGTGGCTAAAATAACCTTCTTAATTTTGACTATCCAAATATTAAATAGTATTATAATTATAAATGCAATCCCAACATGAAAAAACGATTACGATATTATGGCCTAATTCTCATCTGTCTCTTAACGACAATCAGTATGCAAGCCCAACAAAGAACCGTTAAAGGTCAAATTATTGATTCATCTCAATTGCCAATCCCGGGAGTTACGATAACCGTTCAAAACAAGAAAACCGCCACCATCAGTAATGCCAAAGGTGAATTTTCGATTGCTGTCAACCAAGGCGATTTACTGATCTTTACATCTATTGGTTTTACAAAAGTCGAAAAGAAAATTGGTACATCAGATATTTTGAATCTGATAATGTCCGAAGAGGCTACGGGTTTGGAGGAAGTAGTGGTGGTAGGTTACGGAACTTCCAGAAAGAAAGATTTAACGGGAGCGGTTACTACCATCAACTCAAAAGATTTCCAAACGGGCGTGATTTCTACACCAGAACAATTAATTGCGGGTAAAGTCCCTGGGGTTTCCATCATTTCAAACAGCGGACAACCAGGAGCGGGAAGTACCATTCGTATTCGGGGTGGCTCATCTTTGAGTGCCAGTAATAATCCTTTGATTGTGATTGATGGCGTTCCTTTGGATAATGACGCCGTTTCAGGAGCAAGCAATCCTTTAAGTTTTATCAATCCGAACGATATTGAATCTTTTACGGTATTGAAAGACGCTTCGGCATCCGCCATTTACGGAACGAGAGCCTCAAATGGCGTTATTATTATCACCACAAAGAAAGGGAAAGGAGCGATGAAAATTAATTTTTCTTCGGTCAATTCAGTGTCAACGCTTGTTAAAAAAGTAAGTGTTTTGAGTGCCGACCAATTCAGAGCCGTTGTTAATGAAAAAGGTTCTGCTGCCCAAAAAGCCATGCTTGGCACTGCCAATACTGATTGGCAAGATGCCATTTATCGTCAGGCTTTGGCAACCGATAATAACCTTAGTATCAGTGGACAAGCAGGCATTCTTCCCTACCGAGTTTCGTTGGGTTTCCAGAATCAGAACGGTATTTTAAAAACCGACAATTTGCAGAGAACATCCATCGGTATTAGTTTGAATCCTACTTTTTTCGAGAATCATTTGAAGGTTGATATTAACTTGAAAGGAAGTTTGCAAAAAGCACGTTTTGGTAATGTAGGAGCTATTGGAGCCGCCATTAGTTTCGACCCAACTCAACCCATTTATGCCACCGAAGGAAAGCAACGCTTTGGAGGTTATTATGAATGGTTAGACAAAAGTAGTGCGACGGGATTAGTAAATTTGGCGGGCAGAAATCCACTGGGTTTATTGGAACAACGCTTTGATGAAAGTTCTCCGCAACGAAGTATTGGTAATATTCAGTTAGACTACAAATTCCACTTTTTACCAGAATTACGTGCAAATTTGAACTTGGGCTACGATATTTCAAAAGGTGCAGGAACTATTTATGAATCTGATAGTTCAGCGAATGGCTATTTGGCAAGGGGCGTTGGTGGTTCAAATAATAGTTACAAACAGACTAAAAGTAATACGTTGTTAGAGTTTTATTTGAATTACACCAAAGACCTAAAATCAATTGAAAGTAAGTTTGATATATTGGCGGGATATTCATTTAATAACTACAAAACGACCAATTATAATTATCCTTCATATAATGCAAGAGGCGTAAAATACGTAAATACTGACCCAGCTTTTCCATTTGATACGCCAGAAAATACCTTGATTTCCTTTTTTGGACGTGCTAATTACGCTTTCAAAGACCGCTATTTCTTAACGGCAACGCTTCGCCATGATGGTTCTTCTCGTTTTGCCCCTGCCAATAGATGGGGACTTTTTCCATCCATTGCGTTGGCTTGGAACGTGAAAGATGAAGCCTTTTTGAAAAATAGTAAAGTCGTTTCTGCCCTTAAAGTTCGGTCAAGTTATGGCGTAACGGGACAACAAGACGGTATCGGAAACTATGATTATATCTCTTATTTCGCCCTTAGTGGGGCAAATGCTTCGTACCAATTTGGCGATTCTTATTTGCAAGGATTTCGCCCAGGAGGATTTTATAGTAATAGAAAGTGGGAAGAAACGGCTTCAACCAACTTAGCGATTGATTACGGTCTTTTCAATAATCGTGTATCGGGAAGTATTGATTTTTACGTGAAAAATACCAAAGACCTTTTAAATAATATTCCACAACCCGCAGGAACAAATTTCACGGCATTTATTGTGGCAAACGTGGGGTCAATGGAAAATAAAGGCGTTGAATTTAGCATTAATACGCAACCTATCAGAAAAAATAATTTGACTTGGAATCTTGATTTTAATGTGACTTATAATCAAAATACCATCACCAATTTAACGGTTGTTCCGCAGGATAAAAACTACGCAGGTTTTCCTTCTGGTGCGATTGCAGGCGGTGTTGGAGGACAGTTTGCCTTCATAAATGCCGTAGGTGTTAGCAGAAACACTTTCAATTTATACCAACAAGTATATGGCGAAAATGGCAAAGCCATCGAAGGTGTTTTTGTGGATAGAGACGGTGACGGAATTATTAATCAGAATGACCTTTACAAAGGAAAAAGTTCAATTCCAAAAGTGTTTTTGGGCATGAGCAACTCAGTAAACTATAAAAAATGGAACATTGGTTTTGTGATGCGTGCTTCGTTCGATAATTATGTTTACAACAACAATTATAGTCAATCGGGTGTGTTGAATCAGATTACAGGCAACTCAGTTTTATATAATGCTTCAACCAATTATTTAGAAACGCAATTTAAAGGAAATAGTCAGCAATTATTGAGTGATTATTACATTCAAAATGCTTCTTTTTTACGTATGGATAATGCCAATGTGAGCTACGATTTTGGAAAAGTATTGGGCGGAACTGCCAATCTTCGCTTGAATGCCAACGTTCAAAATGTCTTCATCCTCACAAAATACAAAGGTTTAGACCCTGAAGTAAGTGGTGGAATTGATAATAATTTGTACCCACGTCCACGAATTTTAGCCTTGGGACTTAATCTTGATTTTTAATTCTTCAAAAACAAAAACATGAAAAAAATACATATAAAAATAGTCCTCTCAATGAGTGCAATACTCTCATTTACAAGTGCTTGTACGGATAAATTAGATTTATTGCCAACTAATGATATTACTTCCGAAACCGTTTATAAAACGCCAGCAGGTTATAAACAATCGCTTGCAAAAGTATATGGTGCGTTTGCCCTCACGGGTAATACGGGCGGAACGGGTAACCCCGATGTTCCTAAGGAAATTATTGCGGATGAAGGGAATTCAGACTTTTTGAGATTGTACTGGAATTTACAGGAATTAACCACTGACGAAGCCTCTTGGACTTGGCAAAATGATGCAGGAATCAAAGGGTTGAAAGAAATGAATTGGTCATCTGTGAACCCAATTGTAAACGGAGTTTATTATCGTTCATTTTTCCAAATTACACTTTGCAATGATTTTATTCGTCAATCTTCTGATGATAATTTGAGTAAAAGAGGAATCTCTGGAACGGATGCCGACAATATCCGTAAATTCAGAGCCGAAGCCAGATTTTTGCGAGCGTATCAATATTGGGTTTTGATGGATTTATTCGGAAACCCTCCATTTGTAACTGAAAATGATGCCATCGGAACGGGCTTACCAAAGCAAATTCAGCGTAAAGATTTGTTTACCTACATCGAATCAGAATTGAAGGCAATCGAAAATGACTTACTTGCTCCTGGGCAAAATGAATATCCAAGAGCCGAAAAATCAGCGGCTTGGGCATTATTGGCAAGATTATATTTGAATGCTGAAGTTTACGTAGGTACACCAAAATACACGGAGGCAATCACCTACGCCAGCAAGATAAAGGCGGCAAATTATACGCTTCATCCAGATTACCGAGAATTAACAATTGCGGATAATCATTTGAATAAAGACGAAAACCTATTCATGATTGCCTACGATGCAAAATTTACGCAAAATTGGGGTGGCACCACGTATTTAACGCACGGTCCAGCTGCAGTTCCTGGTTCAATTTCGGGTACGAGCGGAAACTGGGGTGGTTTGAGAACAACCCAAAATTTTGTTGATTTATTTGCTGACCAAACGGGAAATACTGACAAACGTCCGCAGTTTTATACGGTTGGACAAAACAAAAATATGACTGAATTATATGTAGGAACGGATGGCTATTCAACGACAAAATACCGTAATAAAACCAGAACTGGAGCCGCAGCACCAAACGCCGATGCCGCAGGAAACTGGACGGATATTGACTTTCCTTTGTTCCGTTTAGGAGAAATAAATTTGATTTATGCCGAAGCCGTTTTACGGGGTGGAACGGGCGGAGATATTGCCACTGCCTTGACGTACATTAACCAATTGAGAACCCGTGCTTA
>JANPGQ010000241.1:0-2200 GCA_031423975.1 Cytophagales bacterium
CGACCGTGGAATCCATATTTGCAAGTCAATGTTGGCGTACCAAAAATTTGGTAATGGCGAAACCCCCGAAAGCTCAGGCTTGAAAGGCGACCATTTGGTAGGGAAATATTACGTTGAATTTGATAAGCATTATAAAGTCGAAATCAAGGCTTTGGAGGAAAAAGGATTGTCGGAAGATGATGCCAAAAAACAAGCTCCATCGCTAATAGAAGCCCAAGAAATGTTGTTGAAATGGGAAAATGGCGATGCTGAAACCGTTGAGCTTTGGAAACAGATGAACGAATGGGTTTTTGCAGGATTTGCTCAGACCTATCAAAAAATGGGCGTAAGTTTTGACAAAATGTATCGTGAATCTGAAACCTATTTATTGGGTAAAAAATTCGTGGAGGAAGGACTCAAATCGGGTGTATTTTTCCAGAAAGAAGACAATTCAGTTTGGATAGATTTAACCAACGAAGGACTCGACCAAAAATTGGTACTTCGTAAAGATGGAACGTCCGTTTATATTACCCAAGACATTGGCACGGCTGAGTTGAAATACAATGATTTCAAAATGTCAAAATCTATCTATGTTGTTGGAAATGAGCAAGATTACCATTTTGAAGTTTTATTTAAAATTATCAAAAAAATGGGTCGTCCCTACGCAGATGGCACTTTCCATTTGAGTTACGGCATGGTGGATTTACCATCGGGCAAAATGAAATCTCGTGAGGGAACGGTGGTAGATGCGGATGATTTGATGCAAGAAATGACCGATACCGCTCGTGAACGCACAATGGAATTAGGCAAAACCGAAGGATTCGCCGAGTCGGAAGCCAACGAATTATACAATACTTTGGCAATGGGAGCCTTGAAATATTTTTTATTGAAAGTGGACCCTAAGAAAAGAATGATGTTCAATCCCGAAGAATCGATTGATTTTCAAGGACATACGGGACCGTTTATTCAATATACGCACGCCCGTATTTGTTCAATTTTGAGAAAAGCTCACGCCCAAGGAATTGTAGGTAGAACTAATGATTACCCCGTTTTACAGGCATCTGAGCGTGATGTAATTTATCTTTTGAGCGATTATCACAAAATTATTGCCGATGCAGGACGTGAATATTCACCCGCTCTGATTTCGCAATATGCCTACGATTTGGCGAAGGCTTACAACCGTTTTTATAACGAAGTAAACATCTTCAACGAACCCGACCCTAACGCCCAAGCATTCAGAGTAGCATTTTCGGGCGTGGTAGGTGAAACAATTAATAAAGCAATGGCGTTATTAGGAATATCAGTACCATCAAGAATGTAATGAACAAGAAAATAATTATATTCATCATTTTAACTTTCACAACAATCATGTTACTAAAACTCATGAAAATAGGTTCACTTTTGGGAGCTTTGGCTGTCCCATTTACGCAGAATAGTTTTGAGGCTCGTCCTACTACTATTACCGTTACAGCGGCAAAAACTTTGTACGATTTCAAGATGAAATCTCTTGACGGCAAAGACGTAGATTTGTCGGTTTACAAAGGCAAAAAGGTTGTTATTTTGAACACAGCCTCAAAATGTGGATTTACTAAACAATACGCAGACTGGGAAAAATATTACGAAGGCAACAAAGATTGTCCAAGAAAAAGCGTGTGAACCTGCCGCCAGAAAACTGCCCATCAAAATACTCGAAAGGGCAAGAGGCAAAGTACGAGGACGAGCCGCAGAAATCCAATGTTTCATGTTTTCGGTGAACGGTGAACGGTGAACGGTGAACGGTGAACGAATTGCAGACTTACAAACCTTGTCTCAAACCGTTTACCCTTCACCATGTACCGTGTACCGATTATTTTATTGCTTCCATAAATTCCTTACTATCTGGTTTCACGCCTGATGCGAAGAAATGGGTTAATTCTCCTTTTTCGTTGACAATATATTTACAGAAATTCCATGATGGTTCTTTATCATTCCAACCATTTAAAGATTTGGTAGTGAGCCACTTATACAAATCACATTTGCCTTCGCCCTTTACTACTACCTTTGAAAACATTGGGAAATTTACGCCATAGTTCTTTTGGCAAAATGCAGCAATTTCTCCATCAGTGCCTGGCTCTTGTCCACCAAATTCGTTTGAAGGGAAGCCTAAAACAACCACTTTATCTTTGTTGCCTTCGTAATATTTTTCCCAGTCTGCGTATTGTTTAGTAAATCCACATTTTGA
>JANPGQ010000242.1:0-7176 GCA_031423975.1 Cytophagales bacterium
GCGTCATCGGCGGTCTATTTTGGGAGTCATTCCACGTAATTCAAATCTTTAGAAAAACTTTCTTTCAATTGTGAAGTTGCCCAGAGAGCAGCACCGTAGCAAATTACGCCCACAATTAGGGCTGATTGAAGCAAACCAAAGGAAGGAATTAAGGTTTTGAAACCAATTGTTATTGGAATCAATGCCCCACGTACAAAATTGGGTACGGTGGTGGTTACGGTGGCTCTGATATTGGTACCAAATTGTTCGGACGACATGGTGATAAAAACTGCCCAATAACCGCCAAAAAAGCCCAAAATCATGCAAAGAATATAAAAACTATTGGCAGAAATACCATTTGAATTTAAGTAAACGATGGTAAAAACGGAGGCTAAACCAATGAAAATATAAATGGTTTTCTTTCGGCTTTTCAAGAATTGGCTCAATGCTCCACTCAAAAAATCACCCACAGAAAGCCCTAAATAGCAATACATGATGGTTTTCCCGTTTACAATTTCTCCTTGAATATTTAAGGCTTTGCTCATTTCAGAACCCGTCAGAATCAAGATTCCTACCACATACCACACAGGCAAACCCATCAGAATACAATAGAAATATTTGACAAAACGCTTTTTATCAGTAAAAAGACTGATAAAATTACCTTTCGGAACATTTGCCTCAACATTTTGAAAAAGAACGGATTCAAAAGTGCCAAAACGGAGAATCAACAAGAATAAACCCATGCCACCACCGATGAAATAACAAGTACGCCACCACTCAGGGTCTGCACTGGCACTGCCCACCAATGCCGCCGAAACTGCACCCAAAGCTCCAGTACCCGCAATAATTAACGCTCCGATACCCCGTTTGTCTTTGGGCAAAGTTTCGTTCACGAGTGTAATACCCGCCCCTAACTCGCCCGCAAGCCCAATACCTGCAATAAAACGAAGAATTCCGTATTGGGTAATGGCATCCATCAATGAATTATCATGAATCAATCCATTCAAGGCATTGGCGGATGAATACAAGAGAATAGAGCCGAAAAGTACGGATTTTCGCCCTTTTTTATCACCCCAAATTCCCCACACAATACCGCCAATGAGCATTCCAGCCATTTGGATATTGAATAACGAAAGTCCTTCGGAGAGTTGATGGGCTTTGTCTAATCCAAAACTGGCAAGGCTCGGACTACGCACAACGCCAAAAAGTATAAGGTCGTAAACATCTACAAAATAGCCCAAAGCGGCTACGGCAATAAGGATTTTTGCGTTTTTTGAAATGGTTTCGGGCATTATTTGCTAAGGATAAATGATGGGAATTCGGTACACGGTGAACGGTAAAGGGTGCAAGGTTTACGGTGAATGAATTTTCCTCCGTTCACCGTAAACCGTTTACCCTTTACCGTTCACCGATAATAACCGCAATTTATAAATTTTACCCGATAAAATAGAATCGTTTCGAGTGAAATGAAGGCAAATGACGCTTATATGGTTTCCAAAACGATAAACTCAAAACGATACAAGTTTTTTCTTTTCGGATTGATTATCTTTGCATCTTAAAAGCCCATATTGAAAGGGTCAAGATTTTTTAACATTATAATAACCTTCTGAAATTGGAGGAAAAACATAAAAGATGGCAGTAGATGTATTGTTAGGTTTACAGTGGGGTGATGAGGGAAAAGGCAAGATTGTGGATGTGTTAGCTCCTAAATATCAAGTAGTTGCACGTTTTCAGGGTGGTCCAAATGCGGGGCATACGCTCGAATTTGATGGGTTCAAACACGTTTTGCATCAGATTCCTTCAGGAATTTTTCGTCAGGAAGTACAAAATATTATTGGAAACGGTGTAGTGCTTGACCCTATCATTTTCAAAAAAGAAATTGACGGTTTGACCGAAAAATTTAATATTGATGTTCAAGCAAATTTAGAAATTTCTAAAAAGGCTTCCATCATTTTGCCAACGCACCGTTTGTTGGATGCTGCCTACGAAAAAGCCAAAGGTGTCGATAAAATTGGCTCGACTTTGAAAGGAATTGGACCCACTTATACCGATAAAATTTCCCGTCAGGGCTTGCGGGTTGGGGATATGATTTCGCCAAATTTTCAAGCAAAATATGATAAATTAGTAGCCGTACACAAAGCAATTTTGGATGTTTATCAATTTGAATATGATTTGACCGAAGCCGAAAAAGAATTCTTCGGAGCGGTTGAATTTATGAAACAATTCAAGTTGGTAGATTCTGAATATGTTGTAAATCAAGCACTTACTGATAATAAAACCATTTTGGCAGAAGGTGCTCAGGGTTCATTATTAGACGTTGATTTTGGTTCATATCCATTTGTAACGTCTTCAAATACCATCACGGCTGGTGCTTGTACGGGTTTGGGTGTTGCTCCTAAAAATATTGGTGAAGTTTACGGAATTTTCAAGGCATATGCTACCCGTGTGGGTTCTGGTCCGTTTCCAACTGAATTATTAGACGAAGTAGGCGAGCGTATGCGTGTGGAAGGTCGTGAGTTTGGCTCAACAACGGGTCGCCCAAGACGTTGTGGTTGGATAGATTTGCCCGCTTTGAAATACGCCATGATGATTAACGGCGTAACGCAATTGATTATGATGAAGGCAGATGTTTTGAATATTTTTGAAGAAATCAATATCTGCACTGCTTATACATTACCAGATGGTACGGTAACCGAGCAAATCCCTTATGACATTACAGATACAACCTTAACGCCTGTATATCAGACCCTTAAAGGTTGGAATTGTACCTTGGAAGGCTTTCGTAAGTTTGAAGAATTGCCAATAGAGCTATCAGAATATGTGGCATTTTTGGAAGAAAAATTGGGCTTACCCATCAATTTCGTTTCCATCGGACCAGACCGTGACGAATGTGTTTTGAGAGGAGCATTGGCGTAAGGTTTCGATGCGTGTGATTCGATGCGACAGTCGCTCGGTTAGATGTTCGGAAAAAATGGTTCAAACTTATATGTTTGAACCATTTTTTTTATCGAACCGAATTCTGGTTACATCCAATTTCAAATCACGAACATCTAACCGAGCGACGGTCGCATCGAATCACAAACATCGAAAAAGACCATTCATCAATTTTTAGATTGGAAATGTCGAAAACCTCTCTTAGATTTCAATAGTAATAATCACCTCAATCAAATCAGGGCATGAATGCAATTAAAATTACTAATCTGCAAAAATCTTATGGGAGTTCGTTAGTGCTGAAAGGAATTGATTTGGAAGTTGAAACGGGCGAAATTATCGGGTATATCGGTCCCAATGGTGCGGGCAAATCTACCACTATCAAAATCCTAATCGGGATGATTCCTGATTTTTCGGGTGAAGTGCAAGTATTAGGTAGAGACGTTAAAGATAATCCTTTAGAGGTCAAGCGATTAATTGGATACGTTCCAGAAAATGCGATGCTCTACGAAACGCTCTCACCGATGGAATATCTAAGATTTTTGGGCAGTTTATACCAATTACAAACCTCACATATCGAAGAAAAAGCCACCGAATTACTCCGCCTTTTTTCCCTTTATAATCAACGAGACGACCGCATGACTACTTTCTCGAAGGGAATGAAACAGAAAGTTTTGCTGATTTCAGGAATGTTGCATAACCCCGAAGTGATTTTTCTGGACGAACCTTTGTCGGGTTTAGATGCTAATGCTGTTATTTTGGTCAAAGAGATTTTGGCACAATTGAAACACGCTGGCAAAACCATTTTTTATAGCTCGCACATTATGGATGTGGTAGAAAAAATTTCGGATAGAATTGTATTGATAAATCAGGGAACTGTGATTGCTAATGGCACTTTTGAAGAGTTAAAATCTCAGCGAGAATCGGGGTCGTTGGAGCAAATCTTCAACCAACTCACGGGAAATAACGAACACGTGCATTTAGCGGAGGAATTTATTCAGATTATGAAAAACTAACACCAACGTCATGATAAATTTCTATCTAAAACTCTTAACCCTCCTTCGCCCAATATTCACTCGTTTGGGTGTAAATTTTGAACAATTGCGAGCCATCGTTGAAGTAAAATTGAAGATGGATAATCGCCGTACACGCTACAATCAGGCAGCAAAAAAGCAGAATGAGTCCAATTCTTCTTTCTTTTGGACTCTGTTAATTTATGCTTTTTTGTCCAGTTTCATGGCTATGTTTATTTTCATGTCCGATTCCATCGTGGCGGTTTATTCAATTTTATTTGCCTACACGATGTTTATGTTGGCAATGACCTTGATTACCGATTTCTCAGCCGTCATTCTCGATTCCAACGATAATGCCGTTCTATTACCACGCCCCATTGACGACCGCACTTTGCTCATTGCCCGTATCACGCACATTCTCATGTATTTGCTCTCGATGCAACTGGCTTTGTCCTTCGCTACGTTTATTGCTACGGGCATAAAATACGGTATTGTAACGGCTTTTATATTCCTGATTGTCAGTATCTTATCTTTAATTCTAATCGTTTTCTTGACCAATATTTTATACTTGGTTTTGATGAAATTTACCAGTGAAGAGAAACTCAGAAATGTCATTAATTCCTTCCAAATTATCCTCACTTTTATCTTTATGGGCGGTTATCGCTTGGTGGGACAGATGGTCAGCGTGGAAGCCATTATGCAAAATTTAGCAGTTCAAACTCGTTGGTGGCACTATCTTTTACCACCCATTTGGATGGGAAATACGATGGATGCCGTTATTAATCACCACTTTGATACAACCAAAATAATCTTCATTTTCCTCACGCTTACCATGCCATTTGTGGTAGTCTATTTGGTAAACAATGTCTTTTCAGGCGTTTTTAATGATAAAATTGCGGGAATGGATATTGCCAGAAAAGAAGAACATTTGCCCAATACAATCAATAGAGAAGGTTTTGCAGAAAAATTAGCCAAAATATTTACAGGAACACCCGCTGAAAAAGGGGCTTTTGAATTTGTCTGGAAAATAACCGCCCGTGACCGCAAATTCAAACTCCGAGTTTATCCGCTTTTGGGTTATATGCTCATATATCCCTTGTTCTTTTTTGGTTCTTCCCATGGTGGACTTTCTGAAAGAATTGCCAGTATGCGAGAGTCTGAATCGCTTTCGTTGGTGGTAATTTATTTCTGTTTTACTATTTTTCTTTCCATCAAAGGTCAAATTACTCAATCCGAAGATTTTAAAGCATCTTGGATTTTTAACCTTGCTCCAATTATTCAACCTGGTGAGGTTTTGAGTGGGGCGTTTAGGTCAGTTTTGGTGAAATTTATGCTACCTACTTTCTTATTTTTGGGGATTATTATTACTTTTTTATGGGGCGTACATTTGTTGGATGATTTGATTTTTGGAGGGCTAACCATCATCAATCTCAACCTTCTGAATGCCATTGGAGGAACAAATAAATTACCATTTTCAACCGAAGTTACCAATAAAGGTGGTGGGACATTTGCTCGAAATATATTATTTTTTATAGTATCAGGCGTTGTTGGTTTAGTCCATTATTTCCTCATGCAAGTCCCTTATGTCATCATAGGGTTTAGTATTTTGCAGTTGGGTTTATGTTGGTTTTTACTGAAAGAATACCGTAAATTAGGCTGGGAGAAGGTTTTTGTGGAAAAGTAATATTTCAAAACCGAATATTCACCCCCAATGAGTTACCCGTAAACGTAAGATTTTCAAAAATAACTCGCCCTTTTTTCAAGTGCGAACGATGCACGCCGTACATGATGCCGTCAAATAAAAGAAGAAATCCACCCTGCAAAATTACCGATTGTCCGTATCCTTTCAGCATATCCTGGTCGGAGGTAGCATTTTTACTTTTTTCTAATAAATAAATTCCACCAACCATATAAGCAACGTCTAATCCTGTATTGAGCAGGAAGATTTTTTCGGTACTATTTTGTTCTTCCAAACTCTGGAATGGATTCGTATTTGCTTGGTTTTTAGACTTTTGTAAAATACTTAGACCCGCCAAAGCTCCATTGACTACGTTCCAATAAATGTTCATTTTGTAAAAAGCCTTATCGCTTCCTGAGGCGTTGGACAGTAGAATGCCATTGGTAATTAAGTTTGCACCAGCCCATGAACCCAATATAGTCATTCCCTGGCGGTTCAAATCGAGCCGTTCTTGATTGAAGTTTTGGAAAGGAAGATTTTGTGATAAAACCTTAGTAGAAAGTAATAATAGGAATAATAATGTTGCTGTTTTCATGTTGATAAAGGTTTGTTTTTTTATCAACGATGAAAGACCTTGTTTGGTTTTAAAAAAGGCTCAATAACGTTCAGAGATTGAGCCTTTTTGATAGCCGAAAACTAAAATCCAATTTACAAACTTGCCAAAGCTTTTTGAACAGCCGTAAAGTTTGGAATATCTCCTGCCGATTCCAAAACCTCGGCATATTGAATTGTGCCAGTGGCATCCACCACAAAAGCAGAACGTTTTGAAACGCCTTTCATGCCCAAAACAAAGTTTTCATACAACGAACCATAAGCCGCCGAAACCTCTTTATTGAAATCTGAAAGGAGGTGGAAAGGTAATTTTTGCTCTGCTTTAAATTTTTCTAAGGTGAAAAGTGAATCTACCGAAATCGCTAAAATCTCAGCATTTAACTTTGAATACGAAGCAATATTGTCACGCATTTCGCATAATTCTGCCGTGCATACACCCGTGAAAGCTAATGGAAAAAATAAAACGACTACATTTTTACCTGTGTAGTCAGAAAGGCTAACTTCTTGTTTGTCAGAGTTATAGAGTTTGAAATCTGGGGCTTTATCGCCAACTTGTAATGACATTTTGTGATGATTAATAGTGAATTATTGTTTGGTTACTTTATGATTAATTCAAAACCTCCGTCATCGCCTCCACCACACTCGGAATAAAATTCACTTCCACCTGTTGCTTTTTTTCTTTGAAAGCCTCACGAGGTTTGATGCTTAGGATTTGGAATAATTCTTTATCGTTTGAAACCGCTGGGTTTGGCGTAGTCAAAAGTACATCGCCCGAGAAGATGGAATTTGCTCCTGCCATAAAACATAGCGTTTGCCCTTCATAAGACATATCCAAACGCCCCGCCGAAAGTCTTACCATTGATTTTGGCATCAAGATTCTTGCCGTAGCAATCGTTCTTACCATATCCCAAATACTGGCGGGTTCTTGTTCGCCCAAAGGTGTTCCTTTTATTGGTACAAGAT
>JANPGQ010000243.1:0-3091 GCA_031423975.1 Cytophagales bacterium
TTCGGTTTTTATTGATAGCCTTTCGTTGCCTCGTATGATACTTTGTGTCAACCACGAACTGATTGTAAATGAAACCGATACCTACAATTTATGGAGTTATAAAGACACCAATAATGATGGAAAAGCCGATGAAAAACGGAAAGTCTATGACGTAAAAATGGCTGCTCCAGGTAATTTGGAGCATCAACGGAGTGGTTTAGATTGGAACTTAGACAACTGGATTTATATGACTGTTGACCCTGTACGGCTTAAATATAAAAATGGTAAAATGATAGCCGATAGCCTTCATAGTGGTTCAAACGGGCAGTGGGGACTTACGCATGATAATTACGGAAAACTGTTTTTTAGTAGGGGAGGAGGCGAAAATGCAGGCTCTGGTTTTCAGATAAATCCAAAATATGGGGCGTTAGAATTTGCCGATGCCTACGATGAAGCCACTTTTGGACCCGTTTGGTCTTTGATTTCCAATGCCGATGCCCAAGGTGGTTTACGCAGGCTTCGTCCCGATAGTACCTTAAATCATTTTACCGCTGGTTGTGGTCAATCCATCTATCGAGGCGATAAATTAGGAAAAGAATTGCAAGGAAATTACTTTATTTGTGAACCCGTAGCACGTATTATACGTAGAGCCAGCGTAGTGAATAATCATGGCAAAACACAATTGGTAAATGTGTATAATCAACAAGAATTTATTGCCTCAACGGATTTTTATTTTCGTCCCAATAATACCTATACTGGTCCAGATGGCAATTTATACATCGTAGATATGAGTCGTGGCATTGTGCAGGAAAGCCAATGGACACCCAAAGGCAGTTGGATTCGGAATCAAATAAACAGATTGGGGTTGGAAAAAGTGAAACAAAATGGACGTATTTGGCGATTGGTGAAAGACGGCGAAAGCCCCAGCGCAAGACCTAATATGCTGAATGAAACCGCCATGCAATTGGTCAAACACTTGGGTAATCCCAATGGTTGGTGGCGTGATAATGCCCAAAAACAGATGATACTCTTGGGGGATAAATCGGTGATACCAACGTTGAAAAAAGTAGTGGCGGGACAGGCAATTCCCCAAATTCCAAACATTGATGCCTTAGCCAAAATTCATGCTTTATGGACTTTGGAAGGGCTTGATGCCTTAGATTTTGAAACGGCATTAAAGGCTCTATCTGATTCCGACACCCAAGTACGTCGCCAAGCAATATGGGCTGCTGAGCCTTTTGTCAGAAAAAATAATACACCCATCATTGATAAAATAATAGCCCTTAGCCATGATGAAAATGAGGAGGTAAAAATTCAAGCTCTGCTTACGCTCAGTCAATCAAAATCAACGAGAACGAAAGAAGCTGTAAAAAATATCTTAAATAGCAATAAAGAAAATCCAGTATTCGTAGCTGTTGATAATAGTCTAAAAAAGAATGAAGAATACAAAAATTTTGGTTCTAAATTAGGGCGTTTGTCCGTGGAAGAAAGAGATTTGGTATTAAAAGGTTCTGAAACGTTCAAAGCATTTTGTTCTACTTGTCATGGCTTAGATGGTAAAGGTTTAGCCAGCAAAATTGCTCCGCCTTTGGTGGGGTCAAAGCATTTGGTAGAAAAAGAGATGCTCCAAAAAATACTCATGAATGGTCTTTCAGGACCGATTGACGGTATCACTTACCCAACTATTATGCCGCCATTATCCGAAAATAACGATGAATACATTGCATCGGTAGCCAGTTTTATTCGTTTTCAATTTGGTGTAGCACCGCCACCAGTACCCAGAAATACGAATCCTGATAGAATGTTGATTATAAGCGAAGAAGAACGTGCCAAGCTACAAAATCGCCCTAATAAAGGTAATTTTGTAAACATTTTTAGCCGACCCCTCAGTGGCATAAAAGTGGATGAAGTGAAGGCAATAAGGAAAGATTTTGGCAACAAAAATGCCCCTTGGACGATTGACGAATTAGAAGTAAAGAAGTAATTAGCTATCAGCAAATGGCTGTGGACTATCAGCCCGAAAAATAGCAACAAAGGTGAAAAAGAAGTAGTAAAAGGGTTCAGACTTGATTGTTTGAACCCTTTTTTGATGTTCTTTGATTTTATTTAAAGATTAACTAAACCATTGATTTTCAATATTTTACTGATAATTTTTTACTGATAGCTGACAAGATCTTCTCCCCAATATTGGGGATTTTTTGTTTAAAATCTTTCGGCAAAATTTGTGGAGTAAAAAGAAATAAGTCTTTTACTGATTAGGAAAACAAATTTTATCATGAAAAATCTTACCAAAATCTTAGTAGCAATCTATATGGCAATTATGATGATTGCGGTTGCTTGTAAAAAGGATGAACCAACGCCCACAACACCCATAACGCCCACAACAACTCCGCCCGTGGTAACAAAAAGCACGGCAAAAGATATTAGCAAATTTAGTTTTGCGGCTCTCAGTCCTGTGGTGGATGCAACGATTGATGCCAGCACCAAGGCAATTACTGCCACCGTACCCGCTGGAACGGATGTAACCAAATTAGTACCAACCATTACCATTTCCGACAAAGCCACCATTTCGCCAGCTACGGGTGTAGCTCAGGATTTTTCGAAGGAGGTGAGTTACACGGTTACGGCGGAGGATGGGGGTATGGTGGTTTATAAGGTGAATGTGAAAAAGGATGTGGTGGCAACAGCAACAGTTACAATTACCCAAAAACAAAAACTACCTGTAATAGCTGATATGGGGTCTGAGAAAGTTTTATTCACTATCAATTCAAAAATTTACTATTTGGGAAATAGTAAGGCAAGCACCCGAGATTTTAAATACTTTTTTGAGTACGACCCTTCTACTGATAAATGGATTCAAAAGGCTGATTTTCCATTTAAAAGTAATTTAGATGGAAATGGATTTCCTTTAACAAGTGATTTCATACATAATGGTAAAGCATATTTTAGCTCAAGTTATTATGGATTTATGGAATACGACCCAATTACGGACAAATGGGCAAGTTTGAATTATACCCTTAATGGCTTTGCAATAAGCCCATTATATTCTCAGGGCTTGCTATTTGGCTTTGGTAGCGGAGGAGCAAGCACTTATGAATTTGATACTAAAAAA
>JANPGQ010000244.1:0-10523 GCA_031423975.1 Cytophagales bacterium
ACAGTAGTTGTAGGAGCTGGTGGAGTGATTACAGGAATGACCGTTGGAACGGCTTACACGCTAACCGCCACCCTTGGTACTTGTACATCGGCGGCTTCGACTTCGTTTACCAATGCAGCAATCTTACCAGTCTCCGCTCCAACAGCCACAGTATCAGTGCAACCAACTTGCACGCTTGCAACAGGTACCATTACCGTAACAACAGTGATTGGCTTGGAATACAAATTAGATGGAGGAGCGTATCAAACCTCTGGCACATTTGCAGGAGTAGCTTCTGGTTCACATACCATTACAGCAAAAAATGCTTTGGGGTGTGAATCTCCCACTACGAGTGTAACCATTAATGCTCAACCAGCCTCTGCTCAAAGTCCAACTATCACTGGTTCAACAACCGTATGTTCAGGTGAGACACTCAATTTGACAGCCTCTGGCGTAGGTACTCATGCTTGGGTAGGACCTTCATTTACTGCAGCATCTGCCGCAATAAGCATTTCAAATTCGTTAGTTGCTAATTCTGGAACTTACACGGTAACATTGACAAATGCTGACGGATGTTCTGCAACTGTTACAACACTTGTAACCATAAATCCAAAGCCAGCTACGCCAACTGCTCAAGCTAATGTGAATATTCCAATAGGGACAAGCATAACTTTAACGGCAACGGGTTGTGAGGGAACAATACTATGGTATAAAACATCAAATAATTCATCGGTAACAATGCCTATTACACCAACGGACACGGCAAGCTATTACGCAAAATGTTCAGTAACTACTAATAGTGTTACATGTATAGGTCAAGCCTCTGGGAATGTATTTGTAAGTGTTGGACCGACGCTTGTTGTTAGTATTAAAACTGGCAACTGGGAAGACCCATCAACTTGGAACGTTGGTAGACTACCATTGATAACAGAGGAAGTTAAGATTAACTTTGGACATTTAGTTACAATTACTACTCCAAATCAGGCAACAGCAAAGAAAGTGGTTTATCAATTAGGTGCAACAATCAGATTTGCTGATTCAGCGGCTAAATTAATCTTAGGAAGTCTATAACATTATATTTAGTGGTTAGGTGGTACAAAACGGTTGGTGGTAATTACTGCCAACCGTTCTTCTCAAAGGCTATTTTATCTAATCAAAACTTACCTCAAATTAATTCATGAATATTAATAGCAATTATTCCTATGAAGACATATCAAGAAAGAGGCAACAATGCCTTTATTATCATCAATCAGAAAACCCTTAAAAAAATATTGGTCAATAACGTAGTTTTATTAAAAGGAGATGTTAATTATACTACTTTTCATCTGCAATACGGGGAAATAAAAGTGGTGCCTCGGAGTATTAAATTTTTTGAAACCTTCCTTGAAACTCATGGTTTCCTTCGGGTACATCGCTCATATATGATTAATCCAAATCACGTAAAAACGTATAATCAAGACCAAGAAATACTGACCATGACTAACGGACACGAAGCCGCTATTTCCAGAAGAAGAAAACACACTTTGAAAGGAATCATGGAATAATTTAAGGATTATATAGACAAGATTGAGAAAGCCAAGTTTACGATTTCAAAACGTATTCTTGGCTTTGTTGTTTAAAAATGCCATCATTATCATAAAATTGAAAAACCTATCCCTTATTTAGGATTTTATCCATAAATTTGTATTGAATCATCCTCTAAAAGATTCGTTAAATCCTTACTCAAAAAAATCTAACCATGACTTCCACGGAGCCATATCATCTTCCTATTATGCTACAAGAGTGTCTCAACGGGTTAAATATTCGCCCAGACGGTATCTATGTGGACGTTACTTTCGGAGGTGGTGGACATTCCCGAGGGATTCTTGAACGCTTAGGTGAAAATGGCAAACTCTATGCCTTCGACCAAGACCCCGATGCCAAACAAAATGCCCTTGCTTTCTCGGACGATAGTCGTTTTACTTTTATCGAAGCCAATTTTCGGAATATTAAAAAATATCTCAGACTATACGGCGTAAAAAAAGTAGATGGAATCTTGGCGGATTTTGGTATTTCTTCGCATCAAATTGATGAACCTACTCGTGGATTTTCCACTCGGTTTGATGGTGATTTGGATATGCGGATGAACCAAAAAGCGGATGTTTCTGCCTATACCATCATCAACGAGTATTCTGAAAATCAACTTCATAAGATTTTGGGAATGTATGGCGAAGTAAAAAATGCCAAGACGCTTGCTAATGCCATCGTGAGTTCACGAATGAATAATCCTATCAAAACTACTGGCGAATTTAAGGCATTATTAGAAAAATTTGCTCCCAAATTTAAGGAGTTTAAATACTTTGCTCAAGTATTTCAAGCCATCAGAATTGAGGTAAATCAGGAATTAGATGTTATCCAAGAATTATTGGAACAAACCCCTGATTTACTGAGAGATACCGATAGTAGGTTAGTTATTATGACGTTTCATTCATTAGAAGATAGATTAGTAAAAAATTATATAAAAGCAGGTAATTTTACGGGCGAAATGAACCGTGATATTGTTTTTGGAACGGTAACAAAACCGTTGGAAGCCGTAAACCGAAAACTCATTGAAGCCACGCCCGATGAGATTTCCGCCAATGGCAGAAGTAGAAGTGCAAAATTAAGAATAGCAACTTTATCCAATTAGTGAAAAAACATGGCAAAGAATTTTTCCAGAAAAAAAGATAGTAATTCCTCTTCTTACCGACCCAGTAAGGGGATTTTTGCTTTCTTCGACCGTGTTTTTAATATGGATAAAATCTTTGGAGGTAGGTTTCCCGCTTATCAATTAAAGTACGTTATCTGGATTTCAGGATTGATTGTAACATACATTATCCTTTCCCTAAATGCAGAAAGTCTGATTCATAGAATTGACAAAATGAAGGCAGAAGTTGAAGAGAAACGTGCCGATTATACCACCCAAAAAGCCGATTTTATGAAAGCAGGTAAACAATCTGAAATCATCAAAAGGGTAGAATCTATGGGTTTGCAAGAAAACAAAACGCCGCCAACAAAAATAGTTGTAAAGGACTAATAACATGAACATAAAAAAAGACATTATCCTTCGGGTACGCCTGATGTTTTTATTTATCCTCCTTTTTGCGGGGGCTATCGTGTATCGTGTTATTAAACTTCAAACGGTTGAGGGTGAAATGTGGCGAATGGAAGCCAAGAAAAGATACGTCCGTGAGCGTGTTGTAGATGCAGTAAGGGGTAATATTTATGCCGATGACGGTAGTTTATTAGCAACCTCTTTACCAAAATATCGCTTGGGTTTCGACCCGCAAGTTTCCAAAATTACGGAATATAATAAAAAGGTTTATTTGGCAGGTATAGACTCGCTATGTCATTTATTAGCCAATTTTTACCGAGATAAAGATTGGCAAGATTACAAAGATATGATTGAATTAGCCAGAGATGATAAAATCAATTATATCCGCTTGAATGATAAGAAAATGGACTTTCAGCAACTAAAAGCTATGCGAACATGGCCCATTTTCAGAGAAGGAAAATTTAAAGGGGGCGTAGTCTTTGAAAAGTCAAATGAACGATATAATCCCTTCGGAAAAATGGGATTCCGCACAATTGGCTATAAAAAAGACAAAGAAAAAGTAGGTATCGAAAATAGTTTTGATGCGCAATTGGCTGGTACTGACGGCAAAGGAATCTTTGAGAAAATAGTGGGCGGAAGTTGGCGACCCATCAATGGCGGTGAGGAGTCGATTCCTGTGGCGGGGGTGGATGTTCATACAACTATCAATGTGAATATTCAAGACGTTGCTGAGACTTCTCTAATGAAATATTTGAAACAATTGCGAGCAGATAAAGGCTGTGTGGTGGTAATGGAAGTGGCAACGGGCGAGATAAAAGCAATGACCAATCTTACTCGTTTGAAGGATACCTTGGCTTATGCCGAAACCTATAATCATGCTGTGTTGGGACTGTCAGACCCTGGCTCGGTTTTTAAATTGCCCTCGATGGTGGCAATGATGGAAAATGGAGGCTTAACAAATGAAGAATTGGTGCAAACTGGTGATGGTCATTTGAAAGTTGGCACTAAGATTTTGGATGATACCAAAGCTCATGGTACCATCACGGCACAGGAGGTTTTTGAAGAGTCTTCCAATGTGGGTATCGCAAAATTGATGCTAAAATATTTTGGTAAAGGTAAAGAAAATCAATACTATGATTATCTTCACACCTTTCATTTGGATGAACGTTTGAATTTTCAATTACGCCCAGATGCCCGTCCCGTAATTAACCGCCCGAGGTTAGGAGATCCAACAGCAATGCCATGGAATTCAATTGGTTATGGTACATCCATTACTCCTTTGCAGATGTTGGCTTTTTATAATGCCATCGCTAATGACGGCAAATGGATTCAGCCCATCATCGTCAAACATACGAAAATTGCTGACAAATTAGAGGATGATTATAAGATTTCGCAGGTAAAATTTGATGAACCTATATGCAGTAAAGAAACTTTGGTGAAGGTCAGAAAAATGTTGGAGGGGGTTGTAGAAAGAGGAACAGCATCCAATATTAAAAATGATTTTTATAAAATTGCGGGCAAGACGGGAACTTCCCAAAAACTAATTGGCGGTCAATACCGAAAAGAAATGTATTATACCTCTTTTATCGGATATTTTCCTGCTGATGCTCCCAAGTATAGTTGCGTAGTGATGATTGATAATCCACGAGGCGTAAAATTAGAAGCATTAATGGCAGCCGATGCCTCTGCACCTGTATTCAAGGAAATTGCCGATAAAATTTATGCTTGTGATATTAGAATGCACAAATTATTAGCTGCTAAAAGTCCAAGTCGAAGCCAATTTGCGACCAAGAAGCAAGTAGCTCATACAGCGGATATTAAAACGATTTGCGAAGAATTTAATATTGAAAAAATACCTACTAATGAGGGTTGGTCAGTAGTGCGAGGAGACGGAGGAATATTAGAATATCAAGCTCATCAAAACCCCAAAAGTCAAGTGCCAGATACCAGAGGAATGACTCTGCGTGACGCTATGTATGTGCTTGAAAATAAGGGATTTAAGGTGTTTTTTAAAGGGGTTGGTAAAGTGTCAAGCCAATCTGTTCCTCCAGGGGCAAATGCCATTCGGAACAAAAGTGTAGCTTTGTTGTTGAATTAGCTATTGGCTGTTGGCTATCAGCATTCGGCTATCAGCTTTCTATCTAAAAGAGTTTAAAATTTAAAATAATAAATCAAAAATAATTGCTAAAAAGCTGAAAGCTGATTACCGATAGCCGACAGCCATAACATTGCTGAAAGCCAATTGCCGACAGCCACAACTAACCCCTAATTTACAATGTCATCATTACAAGACTCATCAGAAAGCAATCAGTCCAAAAGCACACTTGTGCGTAATGGATTGTTGGCAGCCTTATTATTGGGCGTAACTTATCTGTTTTATAATCAATTTGGTCAAAACAAAAAGACTGATTTGCAGGTAAGTCAGATTGAAAATAATTCGGAAGAAATCAGGACGATTAATACTGACCTTGCTCGTCTGCGAGACGACATCAAGGAAAACCGAACCAACATCAAAGAGAAGGAGCAAAAAATTGAGAAATTGCAATTAAAATTAGAGAATGTTCTGAAAGCACAAGTTAACAGAAACGATGAAGACCGTTCTGAAATGATGGCTTTGCTGAAAAAACAAATCGCTCAATTGTCGGTTGATAAAACAAGATTGCAAGCTCAAATGACCAAAACCATTGGTGAATACGAGCTTAGAATTAGTAATTTCCAGAAGATTCTTCATGAAAAAGATAGTTTAATTGCCTATCAAAGAAATACCATTCAAGATTTAGAAAGTACAGTTTCTATCAAGAAAGCGGAAGTAAGCGAGCTACAAGCAGAATTGAAAAACACAGACGAAGTTTTGGATATTTTGGATAATAAAATTCACGTAACAATTACCAATGTAGGCTTTTACGCCAACGGGTTTGACGATGCTGATAATGAATTAGAGGATACTAAAAGCAAAAAAGACATCTCAGAAATGGGTATATATTACTCATTAAGCCGTACCTTAAAGTCGAATGAAAGATTGGTAGCAGAATTGAGTTTGCAAAATAAAGCGGTTGTGGGTAAAAAAGAATTTTCCAGCCAAGACATTGCCAATATTGAAAAAGCCTCAGAAAAAAGTGGAGTGGATAGACCGTTGAGTATCAAAATTCAAAAAGGCTCATTTGATGTACCGCTGAAAATAAATTTCTACATCAAAGCAGGTTCAGGCGAAAAACATACCTTTTTAATTGATTCAAAATTAATTACGGATGTGAAGGCGAAGCAGGTTTATTAGAAATTAATATCTAAAAATTTTGGAACACGGATTAAAAAGATTAGATACGGATTTTATTAATTTTATCCGAGTCTAATCCTTTTAATCCGTGTTCTATTTATATATTTCAATTATTTTATTATGAAAAACGTAGCTCAATTAACTGAAACTCTCAAAAAGAAAAACATCGTTGGAAATGCTGAAATGGCAGTTTCTGAAATTATTATTGATTCTCGAAAGGTTTCGACGTGTTCGATGTTTGTGGCGTTGAAGGGGACACAGATGGATGGACATTCCTTTATCCAAAAGGCAATTGAGATGGGAGCGACCTCTATTCTTTGCGAGGATTTACCTGAAATTCTATCGGATAGTGTTACCTATATTCAAGTGCCTGATGCAGCGGAGGCTTTGGGATTTATGGCGAATGAATTTTATGATAATCCCTCCCAAAAATTAAAATTAGTGGGTATAACGGGTACAAATGGTAAGACGACAACGGTAATGCTTTTGTTTCGTTTATTCCGTAATTTGGGCTATCGCTGTGGTTTAATTTCAACCGTTCAAAACCAAATAGACGAAGAAGTAATTCCTTCCACTCACACCACACCCGATGCCGTTAGTCTGAATCAATTACTGGCAAAAATGGTGCAGGAAGGTTGTACGCACGCATTTATGGAAGTGAGTTCGCATGCTGTGGTTCAACATCGTATTACGGGTGTTTCATTCACGGGAGCAATTTTCTCCAATATTACCCACGACCATCTTGATTTTCATGGTACTTTCGATAACTATATTAAAGCCAAAAAAGGTTTCTTTGATGCTTTGCCAAAAACGGCTTTTGCACTGATAAACATTGATGATAGGAGAGGGGGAGTAATGGTTCAAAACACGAAGGCAAGCATCCATACTTATTCCTTAGAAACGTTGGCAACGGTGAAAGGGCGGATTATATCTGATACTATTTATGGCTTGCAAATGGAGGTGGATAATCAAGAGATTCATTTTCAATTGATTGGCACTTTCAACGCCTATAATTTGTTAGCAATATACGGAGCAGCGGTACTTTTGGGCGAAGATAAAAATGAGGTTTTGGTAGAAATGTCAGCCTTAAAAACTGCCCCAGGACGCTTTGAACAAGTAGTTTCTATAAAAAATCAGAAAGTTGGCATTGTAGATTATGCCCATACGCCCGATGCTTTGGAGAATGTTTTGAAGACGATAAATCAAATTAAAGGAGGCAATCAGCGAGTGATTACGGTGGTGGGCTGCGGCGGAAATCGTGATGCGACTAAACGCCCCATTATGGCAAAAATAGCCTGTGAATTATCAAATAATGTTATCCTGACTTCCGATAATCCACGCAATGAAGACCCCGCTGAAATTTTGGAACAAATGCGAAAAGGCGTTCCACCGATTGACTTTAAAAAGACCAAAATTATTGAAGACCGAAAAGAAGCTATCCTATTGGCAGTCAATGAAATAGCCCAAGATGGAGACATAATTTTAGTGGCAGGAAAAGGACACGAAACCTATCAAGACATCAAAGGCGTAAAGCATCATTTTGATGATAAAGAGATTTTGATGGAGGCTTTATTATGAGTACATACGAAGAAGAAATAACCGTCTTTGCTGACGTAATTATCCCCGTTGCCATTCCGAATTTATATACGTATCGGGTGCCACGGGAGTATGCCCATTCCATTCAGGTTGGGGCAAGGGTGATTGTACAGTTTGGGAAAACGAAGGTTTTGACGGCGGTGGTGGCGAAATTACATAACAAGCCTCCTGAAAAATATCAGGCAAAATATGTGCTTGAATTATTGGACGATGCCCCGCTGGTAACCCATCAACAAATTGACCTATTTCATTGGATAGCAGGCTATTATATGTGTACGGTTGGTGAGGTATTGAACATTGCTCTGCCTTCGGGATTGAAGATTTCAAGCCTCTCAAAGGTTCAATTTAATCCAGAATTTTCTTATCCCGAACTCCTGACTGACCGTGAAAAGGACATCATTGAAGAATTGAAGAAACACCAATCTTTGAACTATGATGAATTGGCTCGTTTTGCCGAAGTCAAGAATGTTTACCACATCATTAAATCACTGATTCAGAAAAAAGCAATCATTATTTTTGAAGAAGTTAAGGAAAAATATTCGCCTAAAATTGTCAAAAAGGTAAAATTAAATTCTTTTTACGAAGACGAAAATTACTTAAAAACCCTTATCGGAGAATTAGAAAAGAAGCCTCAACAATTAGATGTTTTATTACATTATCTCCGCTACGTTCCTGTGTTGCGTTCGCCCGAATTAAACGCTAAGGGATTGGAAAAGAGTGCTTTAACCAAAGCCGAGGTGTCAGATAGTGCCTTGAAAACGCTAATCAAAAATGGAGTTTTAGAACAATTTGAAATCGTGGTAAGTCGATTCGAGGAAGATCTTAATTTTGTGGAAGCTCCTTCGCCAATTCTTTCAGCTTCGCAGGAAAGAGCCTATTCAGAAATCATCCAAAGTTTTCAGGAAAAAGAAACTACTTTATTGCATGGTATCACGGGTAGCGGCAAAACGGAAGTGTATGTTAAATTGATTGAACAGGCTTTGGAAAGTGGTTCGCAGGTGCTTTATCTGTTGCCCGAAATTGCTTTGACCACCCAAATTGTGGTGCGTTTACGCAAGGTTTTTGGCGATAAAATGGGCATTTATCACTCCCGTTTTTCGGATAATGAACGGGTGGAAGTTTGGAAAGGCGTTATCTCGGGAAAATTCCAATTTGTGATTGGAGTTCGTTCGGCTATCTTCTTGCCTTTCAACAACTTAGGTCTCATAATAGTGGATGAAGAACATGAAAACTCCTATAAACAATATGACCCCGCCCCCCGCTATCATGCCCGTGATGTGGCGGTGGTGATTGCCCATAAACAAAAGGCAAAAGTGTTGTTGGGTTCTGCCACGCCATCTATCGAAAGTTTTTATAATGCCCAGACTAATCGTTACGGTTTTGTAGTAATGAAAGAACGTTTTGGAGAAACACAGTTACCTGATATTCAATTAATTAACCTCAAAGAAGCTCGTAAATTAAAATTAGCAAAGGGAGATTTCTCTAATCTAATGCTCGACCGTGTGGCACTCAATTTAGAGAAACAAAATCAAACCATTTTCTTCCAAAATCGTCGAGGATATTCGCCTTATATTCAGTGCGAAGATTGTGATAATATTGTGTCGTGCAATAATTGCGATGTTAGTTTGACTTATCATTACAACGGGCAAGAATTGCGTTGTCATTATTGTGGACATCACGAACCTATGCCCCAAATTTGTCCTGCTTGTGGATCATTGAAGGTACGTACTCGTGGGTACGGTACGGAAAAAATTGAAGAAGAGTTACAAATCCTTTTTCCCACCGCCAGAATTGCACGGATGGATTTGGATACCACTCGGACTAAATCTGCCTTTCAAACCATCATCAACGAAGTAGAATCTGGAGTGGTGGATATGCTGGTGGGTACACAAATGATTAGTAAAGGGCTTGATTTTGAGAAGGTTAGCTTAGTTTGTATCTTCGATGCCGACCGAATGATTCATTTTCCAGATTTCCGTTCGGGTGAACGTGCTTTTCAGTTGCTTACGCAGGTGGCAGGGCGTGCGGGGCGGAGAGGTACGCAGGGAAAGGTGTTGATTCAGACCAATAATCCTCAGCAAAAGATTTTGCAACAGGTGATTGAAAATGATTACGAAGGATTGTATAAAGATGAAATCAAAGAGAGGGAAGATTTTCAATATCCCCCTTTTTCAAGACTTATTCGTTTGACCGTCAAGCATATAGATGAACCAAATGCCAAAAAAGCTGCTGAATTTTTAGCCAATAAATTAGCCGAAAAACTGAGTAAACAAAGAGTTTTGGGTCCCGAAAAACCAATGGTTGAGCGTATCAGAAATCAGTTTTTATTTGAGATTATGATAAAATTAGAAAAATCCCTAAACCTCCAAGCCGCCAAAGCCTTTGTGGCAGAAGAGGTGCAAAACATTCGTTTGTCTAAGGATTTTAAGGGGATTTCTGTGGTGGTGGATGTGGATTGTGGATAGAGAAACAAAAAAATCCCAATCTGTGGAGATTGGGATTTTTTAATTATTACCTCGAAAGATACAAATTTCGCTCGCCATAAACCTTTCTAAAAAAGTCGTCTTTTAATGAATCAATGAAGTAAATTGCTTCTCCTGT
>JANPGQ010000245.1:0-4717 GCA_031423975.1 Cytophagales bacterium
ATTGAAGCCATTATTGAGAAATTGGACATTAAACGTACACTGTTTTCACAATTAGACAAAATATGTCCTCCTCATACTATTTTAGCTACAAATAGTTCATACATAGTTAGCTCCAAAATTGCCGATGCTACAAATAGACCTGATAAAGTTTGCAATATGCACTTTTTCAATCCTGCTTTGGTGATGAAATTGGTGGAGGTCGTAAAAGGCTTACACGTTTCAGATGAAACCGTGGAATCTGTCATGAATGCGGCAAAGAAAATGAGTAAAACGCCAGTATTATTGCACAAAGAAATATACGGTTTTCTGGTAAATCGTCTGTTACAAGCCACCAGACAAGAAGCCTTGAAATTATTGGATATGGGCGTGGCAAGTTTTGAAGACATCGACACCGCCGCCAAGAATGGTTTGGGTTATCCGATGGGACCATTTTCATTATTGGATTTAACAGGAATAGATTTAGCCTATCATGTAGGCATGGAAAAATACAAAGAATCTGGCGATTCCTCAGATAGACCTTCTCCAACGATTGTTGAAAAATTCACCAAAGGAGAATTTGGTAAGAAAGTGGGAAAAGGTTTTTATGATTATGAGTAATAATGAGCTGATTTCAAATACATTAAAACATAAATAAATATGAAATTAAAATTATTTTTAGTCCTGTTTTTCCTACAAAGTTATGTGGATATTCAGGCTCAACAAATTTTAAGAAGAGCCTTTCAACCGCCAAATGTAGTTTATAAAACTCCTTACGGAAATAACCCAAAAGCGGGACATTATGTACAAACAAAAGATGCCAAAATCTATTATGAGATTTATGGAAAAGGTCGACCAGTTGTATTATTACATGGTGGATTATTCGGCTCAACTGTTGAAATGACAGATTTTATAGAAAAGTTAAAGAATAATTATCAAGTCATAGCCGTTTCTACCCGTGGTCATGGAAAATCTGAATTGGGTACAGAACCGCTGACCCTTCCACAACGAGCCAATGATGCAATGGCGGTTATTAATGCCCTTACAAAAGATAGTGTGATTGTCATTGGGTTTAGCGATGGCGGTTATTCTGCCTATCAATTAGCGGTAATGTATCCTAATCGAGTGAAAAAAATGGTGGTGATGGGTGCAGGAGAACTATATCCTGGGTTAAGAGAATTTAATTTTACCGCCAAGCAAGCCTTAATGATGGATAAACCATTCATTGAACAGCAATTAAAACTTATGCCCGAACCCAACAGATTAGAAGATATGTTTGCGGGAGTTTGTGCTTATTACAACAAATTAACCGTTGGTAAAGAACTTTTAGGAGCTATAAAATGCCCCGTAATGGTCATGGCGGGCGATAATGACGGAGGAAATACCGTTGAACACGTGGTGAGTGCCGCACGGTTGATTCCCAAACATCAAATTTGTATTATCCCAAATACTGGACATGGTTGTTTTTTAGAAAATTTTGAAGCAACTTGGGCAAGTGTTTTGCCTTTTATTAAGTAGCTATTTGCATTATGCTGTCAGCTTTTGGCTGAGTTACATTTAGTAAGACCGAAATATCAGAAAATCAATAATTTTTGTATAATTTATAGACTTTCAAGCCGATAGATAAATATTTTCAAAATATGAAAAATCTCATACGTACTTTCGTAGCATTTTCGCTTTCAACAAGTCTGCTTGCCCAAACTATCAAATTGGATAAAAATAACCTTGAAGCGAATAAAACCTTTATTTTTTTAAAAAAATAGCAGTAAAACAAGTGCTCAAAGTTGTGATTGATACCACTATAAAAGACTTCGATGAACCCACTTTTGTAAAAATAAAAGATGTCAATTTGGACGGAGGGCTATTTTAAGGATTTGAAGGTGATGAAAAAATATTTTATTTGATTTATAATAATGAAATCAAAAGCCATTCCCATTTTAAACCCCTCTCAATTTGATGATTATATCTTCTCAAATTGGCAGTCTCCCGTGGATGGTTTTTTTGATAAATTCCATATTGATAGAATTGAAAACTATAAGAAGAACCTAAAATTACCTTTAGCTCCGCATAGAAGGTCAGTTTATTTTTTCGTTTTTATTACCAAAGGAAAAGCTATCCGCAGTAAAGGTTTGACAAATTATGAGATTGAAACTAATCAATTTTTCTTTCTTCCCGCCGACCAAATCACTACTTTTGAATTCGTCAGTGAAGATGTAGAGGGGTTTTATTGCCATTTTAACCCTGATATTTTCAATCAATCTATCTTGAAAATTGACTTAGCAAAAGAATTTTCATTCCTCCAATTAACCACCGAACCCATATTGAAGGTAGTTGAATCTGAAAGGATTTTACAATTATTGGAAATCCTTATTCATGAAAATGAGAAGAATCAAGCCAATCGTTTTGATATAATTCCGCTTTATTTACTGACCCTTTTTTCAGAATTAAAATACCTTTCTCAACCCGTTGAACAAAGTGCTAAAAATGCCTCAACGTATCTTACTCAACGTTACAAAACAGCCCTTACCGAGTTGATTTATGAAATAAAATCAGTTCAAGAATTTGCTGATTATTTATCGGTTACTCCCAATCACCTTCACAAATGCGTAAAAGCCACTACTGGAAAATCTGCCCACGAATTAATGGATGATATGCGGATTTTAGAAGCAAAAGTTCTTTTGAAACAATCAAAGTTAAATATCGGAGAAATAGCTTTTAAGATTGGCAAATTTGACCCAAGTGATTTTAGCCGTTTCTTTAAATCAAAAACCAATATTTCCCCTAAACAATATCGTTTGATTAACGCATAACTTCATATAATTGTTGATTTTCAATACCTTTCCTGTATAATTCGGATTGATTTTGCCTATAAATTGATGGATTTTCCATAATTTATCCATTTTTTTATTTGTTATTTTGTATGGTATTATTCAAATAAAAATTTGATTTATTTATAGTAAAATCATTAGGCATAATTCGTAGCTTCCTCCAAATAATAATTGTCAATCTAAAGAAAATTCAAATGAAAACTTTCAAATTACTTATTGCTCTTTTATTTATCTCTGTGAGTTCGTTTGCTCAATGGACAATCGATAAAGGTCATTCAAAATTTACTTTTATTGCCGAGCATCATGGCATTTCGGAAGTAGATGGTTATTTTAAGAAATTTGATGGAAAAATTACCGCCTCTAAAGATGATTTGTCGGATGCGATTTTTGACATTACCATCGAATCAGCCAGCATTAATACTGACCTCGATATGCGTGATAACCACTTGAAAAGTGAAGATATGTTTAATGCGGAGAAGTTCCCTACGATTACTTTCAAAAGTACCGCATTGACAAAAATTACAGGAAATAAATACAAAATGGTAGGCGATTTGACCATAAAAGGTATAACAAAATCCGCTACTATGGACGTAACGATGAATGGACCAGCGGCACATCCAAATCCACAAAATAAGAAATTACAATTGGGTGTAAAAGCAATTACAACCATCAAAAGAAGTGATTTTGGTATCGGCGGAAAGTTAGCTAACGTAATGGTTGGGGACGAAATTTCTATTCGTGCCACGGGTGAATTTCAGAAAAATTAAGAATTATTTAGGAACAGTTTCAAAAAAAAAGTTTATGAAAAATATCTTAATTTTCTTAGTTATTTCCACAGCTACTTTTGCCCAAAATGTGTCCAAAATAGATACAGGAGCAATAAATGGTTCGAAATATAAAATTATTTTTCCCGAAAACTGGAAAGGGAAATTGGTGATGTATGCTCATGGATATGAATTTATGGGGGCAAAACCTCGCCAAAGTGAGAATCCAGAATGGGCAAAACGGATGATACCATTTTTGGAAAGAGGATTTGCCGTAGCTGCCTCAGATTATTCAGTGCAAGGTTTTTCAATGCCTGTGGGCGTGGATGATACGGAGGCGTTAAGGCAGTATTTTTTTACTAAATACGGCAAACCAGATTCTACTTTTATGGTTGGGCATTCTTTGGGCGGAGGTGTAACTTTGGCTACGATGGAAAACTTTGACAAAAGCTATCAAGGAGCTTTACCGATGTGTCCATTTTCGAGTCGTCCGTATTTGCAATGTCGTAAAGAGTTTGATATTTATGCTACTTTCAATGGTTTATTTCCAGGAATCGTTACGCCACTTGCAGTTATCTTTGATTTGAAAACCCCTTACCAAGCCCAAGATGCCAGAAAAATGATGAGTAGAGCTACGGAAATTAAAAAAGCCATTTTCGCCAAAGATTCATTGTTGGCATTGGCATTTGCCAAACGCTTTGATTTGAAAATTGAAGATTTGCCGATGTCTTTATTTTTTAACGAAAATGTATTGAGAGATTTAGCTCAAAAAGCAGGCGGAAATCCTTTCGATAATACCAATACTTTATACAGTGGTTTCCCCAATAATTTAGAAGTAAATCAAAAAGCTGAACGCTTGGGGGCTACGGTGAATGCCAATAAAGTTTTTGGAAAATACGACCGTACAGGCAATATTAATAAACCTGTTGTGCTCTTGCACACTATTTACGACCAATTAATTCCACCAACGTATGGCGTAGTTAATTTTGAAAACATGGTTCATCAGCAAGGGAAAGACCAATATTTTACCGTGAAATATACCAACGGACAGGGACATTGCAATTTTACAGCTTCTCAAACAGCGAAGGCTTTCGATGAATTGAGAAACTGGGTAAAAACGAGTGTAAAAGCAAAGGCGGGATTTATTGA
>JANPGQ010000246.1:0-7167 GCA_031423975.1 Cytophagales bacterium
AAAAATTTAGATACATCATAACTGATTTTATAATCCACTCCCGGAGGAAAAGACTGCTTCATGATATCGAGTTTCTCTTTTACCTGCGCAATTACTTCGTTGGCATTACTACCATAGTTTTGTCTCAATACAATAGCGGCCGAAGCTTTACCATCAAGATTTGAATAAATATCAAAGAATTCACTTCCCAACTCTACTTTGGCAACATCCTTTAGATGAATGCTTTCACCTTGGGCGTTGGCTCTGATAATAATATCTTCATACTCTTTCGGGTCGCTGTACCTTCCTTTATACGTAAGCACATATTCAAGTGATTGGGCGGCGATTCCAGAACTTTGACCAATCCGACCGGGGCGACCAATAATACTTTGCTCCCCAATGGCTTTCATCACTTCTTCCGTAGAAATACTATAAGCACGCATACGCTCTGGGTTTAGCCAAACACGCATCGCATATCTCCGACTACCCAATATTTGCGCTCTGGCAACCCCTTTGGTTCGCTGAAGTTCAGGAATCATTTTAACGGTTGCGTAGTTGAACAAAAACTTTTCGTCAATACTTTTATCCTTAGAATAAAGGTTGACATACATCAGCATACTTGGTTGAACAGGTGAAATCACAACCCCTTCACGCTGAACTAATTCGGGTAAAAGTGGCATGACCTGATCTACCCTTGTTTTTACCCTAATAACGGCAACATTTGGGTCGGTACCAGGTTCAAAAATAATTCTAAGCGTGGCTTCACCAGCACTGGTGGCATCAGTAGCGATGTACCGCATATCCTGAACTCCGTTGATGGCCTGCTCTAAGGTAATTAGCGTTGATTTGACTAAAACATCAGCACTGGCTCCAGGATAGGCTATGAATATATTAACAGTTGTTGGGGCAATATCAGGGAATTGAGAAGTTGGCAATTTTTTGATTGCCAACAAACCGACAAACACAATCATGATTGATATCACAATGGCGAATACTGGTCTTCGTATAAATTGATTAAACATATCTTTTATTTTTTAGATGAAATAAATAGCTATTCGGCATACAAACTTAAATTTGAAATTACAGCATCAGGTTGTAAGAATTTGTACTGTATTTTTTGGTTTTCACTCACCTGGCGTAAACCTTCCAACAGTATTTTGTCACCCTCTTTTAGACCACTCTGAACAGCAAATATGTTGGGAAGCTCGGCGGCTATTTTAATTTCTCTCGACCGAATCACATTGTTTTTATCCACCACATAGACATATTTCTTTTCCAGCACCTCGAAAGTAGCTTTTTGCGGAATCAGTAATGCCGACTTTAAGGGTTGCGTAATGATAATACTACCCGTTTCTCCGTGTCTCAAAAGTCCTTCTGGATTGGGGAAAGTTGCTCTGAAAGCAATATTGCCTGTTTCGTTATTAAAATCTGCCTCAACAGTTTGAACAATACCGGGAAACTTAAACATCTGATTATTAGCCATCAAAAGTTTTACATTCAGCATATCTTCTTTATTCTGATGGGTTTTAATGTTCAGATATTCGGCTTCTGGCACGTTGAAATAAACCCACATTTTACTATTGTCCGACATCGTTGTTAGTAAATCGCCTTCATTAACAAGACTTCCAAGCCTTACTTGAAAATGATCCATAATTCCGCTAAATGGAGCTTTTATGGACGTAAAGCCCAAATGGACTTGTGCAATTGCCATTTCGGCTTTTGCTTTATTTAATTTTGCTTTAGCCAAAGCCAATTCATTTTTTGAAACAATATTGCTATCGGCAAGTGATTTCGTATTGAGATATTCTCTTTCAGCAAAGTTGGCTTCTGCTTCAGCTTTGTTGAATTCAGCATTATACATAGCGGGCATAATTTGAAACATTAATTGCCCTTCTTTTACAAACTTTCCTTCATCCACATAAATCTTCTGCAAATAGCCTTTTTCTAAAGCTCTCAATTCAATGTGCTGAATAGCTTTGATTTGACAAACATAATTAGCTAAAACCACCGTGTCTTTCTTTAAAGGACTGGTAACAAGGAAGGTAACAGTTTCTTGTTTTTCTTCCTTTTTTGATTCGCAACTTGTATAACTTAATACAGTTATACACATCGACATCAGGATAAGCGTTTTTTTCATGATAAAATTTGTTTGATGAAATTAATAATTATTACACTGTCAACGGCCTAACGATTAAAGCACTGACACACTGAATTGTAGCTGGAACACACGGAACAGCACACAAAATATGCTAAAAAATGAATTATGAAAATTGTTTATTGGGTAATATAAATCACCAAATAATGGGTGATTTTCAGCGAAGGGATTATAGGATTTGGATAATCCTGCTGCTATTAAAGGCAAATAAATACAATATTTCACCTTAAATTGAGCAGTAATTCGATGGTCAAAGTCATATAAGAAAATGCTTATTTCTAAAATATATCTTTTTAGATTCCTTTTCATTTTGAGTTCAAAAGTAGATTTATGAATCGTGTGTTATGGTTTATGGAAAAGATTTTTTCTAAAAAGTTTAAATTATTTCTCTCAATTTTTGAATATTCTTCTATTATTTATATTTTATCTTTTAAGTGTTAAATAATCATAATAATCTCCTTAAAAAATCAAAATGATTCGTTTGATAAGCAAAAAAATACCCCATAAATTTTATAAGTAATTATGCTTAAAGGTTAGCATAACAAAACATTGCGTTAATAACAATATTGAGTCAAGATGATTTTTTTGTTGCCTAAAATCTCAATAACTTTGAACTATGAACAATCAAATACAAACCGAAACTCCAAAAAACTGGTCAGCATATCAATTAATTGATTCTGGCGGTTTCGAAAAATTAGAGAAATTTGGGAAATACATCCTCCGCCGTCCAGAACCACAGGCGGCTTGGGATAAATCTATGCCTGAATCTGAATGGGAAAGAACTGCTCATGCTACTTTTGTGAAAGAAAAAGGCTCACAGGAAAAAGGAGAATGGGTTGTAAAAAAGGCAATGGAAGACCGCTGGTTTATGAATTACCAAACAGACGAATTGGATCTGCAATTCAAATTGGGTTTGTCATCGTTCAAGCACGTAGGAATTTTTCCAGAACAAGCCTGTAATTGGGATTTTATCCAAGAAAAAATTAAGAGGTTGCCCATTGAAACGCCAAAAATCTTAAATATTTTCGCTTATACAGGCGGGGCATCATTGGCTGCAAAACAGGCAGGTGCAGATATTACACACGTGGACTCTATCAAACAAGTGATTTCATGGTCGAGAGAAAATATGGAAGCAAGCGGACTCAATAATATCCGTTGGGTGGTTGAAGATGCCTTGAAATTTGTAAAAAGAGAAGCAAAAAGGGGCAATAAATATAATGGAATTATCTTGGACCCGCCTGCCTACGGACGTGGTCCAGACGGTGAACGATGGATTTTGGAAGAACAAATCAATGAATTATTGAAAACTGTTTCAGAAATTTTAGATAAAGAAAATTATTTTCTAATCCTAAATATGTACTCAATGGGATTCTCTTCATTGATTGTTGAAAATTTAGTAAAATGTTCTTTCGAGCAAGATAAAAACCATGAGTTTGGAGAGTTATATTTGGAAGATACTTTCCAGAAAAAATTGCCTTTGGGAGTCTTCTATCGCTTTGCAAGTGTCTAAACTCGATGTTTGAAAATGAATCTTAGTCAAAGAGCGCTTTGTGCATTTGTGGTAGTTTCAAAAAAAATACCGCAAAAATTAATTTGCGGTATTGATAGTTTCCTCATTTAGTTGGCTAATACTTCAAGTGTTTTAAGGAGAATAAGGAAAAAAACGAAATAGTAAACTTTTTTCATTGGATTGGTTGTTGTAAAGTGGTTAATTATTTGGCACAAAGCTACTTATATTTTTTTTCTTTCAAAATTAATTAGTAATAAATGTTAATAAAAAATGGCGAATATCAATCATAAAATACATTATAAGCCATTTTTAGAAGAAAATCATCCCTATTGCGTAAATTTGATTAATGAAACCATTTAGTTTTTATAAAATAATAATCTTTGTATTCCTTTTTAGTAGTTGTATCAACGAATCAAAGAAGGGAACAACCATTCCTCCTGTTCCCGAAGTTACCGCCAAGGCACGCAGAGAGGCAGCTATTGCTTTTTTGACCGACGCCATTGAATCGTCTTCCAACAATTCTGAAAATTATTATAAAAGGTCTCTATTATATTTAGAAAATGGAAATATTAAAGAAGCCTTGGAAGACATTAATAATGCCATAAACATTAAAGCTAATGTTGGCAATTATTTTCAGGCCAAAGCCTTAATTCTAAGAGATTCCAATCAGCCCCAATTAGCTTTGGAAGCAGCCTCAAAAGCAGAGGTTTTGAATACAGAATCACCCGAACTTTATACTTTATTGGGAGATTTATACCAACAATTAGGTCAATACGGCAAATCAAGGGCATATTTGCGAAAAGCTCTTCAAATCTCTCCAAACAATGGAGAGACTTATTTTTATCAAGGAGAAATTGCAGCCAAAATGGCTGATACTACTTTGGCATTAGCACTTTATCAGCAAACCTTGGGTTTGAAACCCAGTTTTTTGCCTGCCTACTTGAAACTAATTCAATCTTATACCAATCTCCGTGAGTATGATTTAGCCCTTTTATACAGCAGAGAAGCACTGAAATATCATCCTCAAAGTGCATCATTGTATCTGCAAAGAGGAAATACATATAACAGAACTTGGAAATTGGATAGTGCTATTTTATGTTATAATCGAGCTATTCAATTAGACACCAATTTAATTCAAGCAAGTTTTAATTCAGGATTAATCTATTTCAAATCTCGGGCTTATAAACTGGCTTTACCATTTTTTGAAAGGACACTAAAACATGACTCAAAATATCCCGATGCTAAATTTTATGTGGCACAGTGTTTGGAATATACAGGTGAATATGTCAAAGCAGAGGAATATTACAATCAAATGATTGCAGAAAATGCCCAAGATTATAAAGCATTGGGAGGTATTTCCAGAGTTCAGCGTAAGGAAATTTATGGTGAATATGTTCCGAATGAAGATATTAAATATGATACCACCGCCTTCCCAAAATTTACAATGCCCAAACGAACTTCTGATACAGTAAGTTTGAAACCTTTAAAATCGAAGGGTATTGATGCCGTGAATAAAGATAATTAAAACAAATAGAACCGAGGATTTGAGATGAAATATTATTTGTAAAATATTGATTTTCAAGAAAATACCTCACAAACAAAAAATAAAATGATAAAGATTAAATTGCCAGACGGCAGTGTCAGAGAGTATGCTCAGGGAACAACTGGGATGGACATTGCCCTCAGTATTTCAGAAGGTTTAGCCCGTAATGTATTGGCTGCCAAATTGAATGGGAAAGTTATTGATGCATCATTGCCAATCAATGAAGATGCAGATTTTCAATTACTTACTTGGAACGACACCGACGGAAAAGCCACCTTTTGGCACTCATCTGCTCACTTGTTAGCCGAAGCCATTGAAGCTCTTTATCCAGGTACAAAATTCGGTATCGGACCAGCCATTGAAACGGGTTTTTATTACGATATTGACATGGGCGACAAAACGCTTAGTCAAGATGATTTCAAGAAAATTGAAGATAAAGTATTGGAATTGGCTCGTCAGAAGAATGAGTATCAACGGACTGCCGTTTCAAAAGAGGATGCTATCAAATATTTTGAAGGCAAAGGGGATGAGTATAAATTAGAATTATTGGAAGGTTTGCAAGATGGTTCTATAACCTTCTATCAGCAAGGCAATTTCACAGATTTATGCCGTGGTCCACACATCCCAAATACTGGATTCGTGAAAGCCGTAAAATTAATGAGCGTAGCAGGGGCATACTGGCGTGGAGATATTACACGCAAGCAAATGACTCGTGTATATGCAGTAACTTTTCCGAAACAAAAAGAATTAGAAGAATATTTAGTGCTTTTGGAAGAAGCGAAACGCCGAGACCACCGCAAGTTAGGAAAGGAGTTGGAATTGTTTGCTTTTTCTGAAAAAGTGGGTTTGGGGCTTCCGTTATGGCTTCCGAAGGGAGCTATGCTGCGTGAACGTTTGGAAAATTTCCTAAAAAGAGCCCAAGTAAGAGCAGGATATTTACCCGTAATTACGCCCCATATTGGTTCAAAAGAATTGTATGTTACCTCTGGACATTATGCCAAATATGGAGCGGATTCATTTCAACCAATTCACACACCCGATGCTGGCGAAGAGTTTTTATTAAAACCGATGAACTGCCCCCATCACTGCGAAATTTATAAAACTAAACCCCGTAGCTATCGTGATTTACCTTTGCGTTTGGCGGAGTTTGGAACGGTTTATCGGTATGAACAATCGGGTGAATTGCACGGGTTAACTCGTGTACGTGGCTTTACACAGGATGATGCTCATATTTTTTGTCGCCCCGACCAAGTAGAGGATGAGTTTATGAAAGTAATTGATTTGGTGCAGTACGTTTTCAAGGCGTTAGGTTTTGATAATTATTCAGCCCAAATATCTCTAAGAGACCCTGAAAATAAAGAAAAATACATTGGAAAAGATGAAGATTGGGAAAAAGCAGAGGCATCAATCATAAAATCTGCGGCAGCAAAAGGTTTGCCAACCGTAATTGAATTAGGAGAAGCGGCATTCTACGGACCAAAATTAGATTTCATGGTAAAAGATGCTTTGGGCCGTAAATGGCAGTTGGGAACTATCCAAGTAGATTATCAATTACCACAACGTTTTGAGTTGGAATATACAGGTTCTGATAATCAAAAACACTGTCCCGTGATGATTCACCGAGCTCCATTTGGTTCATTAGAGCGTTTTGTGGCTATTTTAATTGAAAATACGGCGGGAAATTTCCCATTATGGCTTTCACCTGACCAATTAGCAATTTTACCCATTTCGGAAAAATACGAAGATTATGCTAACGAACTTTTCTTACGTTTGCAAGAACAAGATTTGAGAGGCTATATCGACCATAGAGATGAAAAAATTGGCCGTAAAATCCGTGATGCTGAAGTCGCAAAAACACCTTTTATGTTGATTGTCGGTGAAAAAGAATCAGAACAAGGCATGGTTTCTGTACGCAAAAAAGGCGAAGGAGATTTAGGTATGATGTTGATTGATGATTTCGTAAAATTAGCAACCGAAGAG
>JANPGQ010000247.1:0-4942 GCA_031423975.1 Cytophagales bacterium
GATTAACACTTCTCGGGGTGGGTTGATCAACGAAAGTGATTTGGCAGAAGCCCTCAACGACCACACAATTGCTGGGGCGGGTTTAGACGTACTTTCCGTAGAACCACCTACAAAAGATAACCCATTACTTACTGCCAGCAACACCATCATCACGCCGCATATTGCTTGGGCGGGGGTTAACGCCCGTAAAGAATTATTGAAAGGAATGGTAGAAAATATTGTTGCTTTTCAAACGGGAGGTGTACCAAAAGGATTAATTTAGGGTACATATTCAATATTATTTTATTGCGTTTTATATTTTCAAGTATAAGTGTTTATGAAAACTAATAATCGTCGGGAATTTATTCAAAAAAGCGCTTTAACACTTGTTTCTGTACTCGGAAGTAAGGTAGTTTTTGCTAAAAATATTCCTGAAAATATTTCTATTTTAGGAGAAGATGCCTTTCTTAAAGTTGACTTACCTGCGGGTAAAAATAAGGAGATGATGCTCCTCAACGACCGGCCTTTAAATATAGAAACTCCTCCGCATTTATTGGATGATACCGTTACGCCTGCCGACAAAATGTTTGTGAGAAATAATGGTAATTTGCCCGAAAATATCAACGCTTCTACTTGGAAATTAGTTATTGAAGGAGAATCAGCAAAAAATCATAAAATATTCACTATTAATGATTAAAAAAACAAATTCAAGCACTATACCTACCAACTCACGATGGAATGTGCGGGTAATGGGCGCTATGGTTTTACGCCTCAAACTTCTGGAAATCAGTGGCAAGATGGCGCAGTAAGTTGCGCCGAATGGACGGGCGTACGCTTACGGGATGTTTTGGAAAGTGTAGGAATCAAAGACGATGCCGTATATATTGGTTACTATGGCAAAGATACCCATTTAAGTAACGACCCCACAAAATCCTCTATTTCAAGAGGCGTGCCGATGAAAAAAGCCCTCGAAGATGAAACCCTTTTGGCTTGGTCAATGAACGGACAGGATATTCCCATGTTACATGGTTTTCCCTTACGATTGGTGGTGGGAGGTTATCCAGCTTCGGTTTCGGGAAAGTGGCTTTCAAAGATTGCGATTAGAAATAAAGTTCATGATGGCGAAAAAATGACGGGACATAGTTATAGAGTACCCAAATATCCTATTGAAGCGGGAGGAAAATTGGAGGAGAGCGATTTTAAAATTATTGAATCAATGCCCGTAAAATCGGTAATAACTTACCCAAAAACGGGAGCAATTTTAACCCAAAATCATTCGCTCGATGTACGTGGACACGCTTGGGCGGGAGATTTTGAAGTAGCTGAAATGAATATCTCAATTGATTTTGGCGCAACATGGCAAAAATGCAAGTTAGAAAAACCAAAAAATAGATTAGCTTGGCAACAATGGTCGGCAAAAATAGAGTTTCCCCAAAAAGGATATTATGAAGTATGGGCAAAAGCCACCGACAGCAACGGAATTGCTCAACCGATGGTTATACCCGCTTAGAATCCAGGGGGCTATCTCAATAATTCGTGCCACAGAATTGCCGTAAAAGTTTCTTAAAATATTGATTATGAAAAATTTACATAAAATATTTGCTCTACTTTTTTTAGGATATTTCTTGGTGAGTTTGAGTTTTGCAAAGGATTTGGAAAAATCTTATCCCACCTCTCAATTCATACAATCTGATACTTTAATAAAAGTTGATGAAAGTACGGGCTTAATCGTTTCTGAATATTTGAATTTAGTGATAGCCAATTGTACGGGCTGCCATTCCAGTAAATTGATTACTCAGTTTCATACCGACCGACAAGGTTGGCTTGAAAAAATTAGATGGATGCAACAAAAGCAAAAATTATGGGATTTAGGGACATCTGAACCAAAAATTTTAGACTATTTAGCCAAAAATTATCCGCCGACCGAAAAAGTAAATCGGCGGTCAGCCTTGAAAAATATTGAATGGTACAGGCTGAATAAATAAAGATTAATATGAGAATACGCATTGAACTCCTTTCCGAGAAAAAACTAATCGGTCAAAGACTCCCAATGAGTTTTGCCAACAACCGAACACCCGAACTTTGGCGGAGTTTTATGTCTCGAAGAAAAGAAGTACAAAATACGGTCGGGACAGATTTATTCAGTTTACAGAACTACGAAAATATAAATCCATTTGAAAATTTTAATCCTGAAGCCCTTTTTGAAAAATGGGCAAGTGTTGAAGTTACCGATTTTAATAATATTCCAGAAAGAATGGAAATTTTCACACTAACGGGAGGTCTTTACGCTGTCTTTGATTACAAAGGCAATTCACCCGCAATTTTTCAATATATTTTTCATACTTGGCTTCCCAATTCAGGCTATGAATTAGACAAAAGACCGCATTTTGAAGTTTTGGGAGAAAAATACAAGAATAATGACCCTAATTCGGAAGAGGAGATTTGGATACCGATACAAAAAAGTTGCCCAGACGGAAACCATCTGGGCAATCTTAGTAAATAGTTCTACACCTATTGAGAGTAAAGTTACACAAAAAATATATGTAATGTCAAGAGAAATTTGAAATATTTATAGAATATACGTTAAACTGGTTTGGAACGCCCAAAATAGAAGACATTATTTATTTTATGGCTATCTTTGTGACTCAAAAAACAGGTCGTGAAGCGAATAGAAACATATCTCTCTGAAATAATCCAACAAAGAAAGCACCAATCACTTTTCCGAAGTTTGCGTACCAAAGAAAATTTGGTAGATTTTTGCTCCAACGATTATCTTGGATTTTCCCAAAAAATAAAGCTAAATTCTGAAGTTTACAGTTCTCCAACAGGAGCAACTGGCTCAAGATTATTGGCGGGTAATACACAATTTGTAGAAGATTTAGAACAAGAAATTGCCGACTTTCACGGGGCTGAGGCGGGCTTGATTTTCAACTCAGGCTACGATGCAAACGTAGGTTTATTGTCTTGTCTTACACAAAAGAATGACTTACTTATTACCGACGAACTCATCCACGCCAGTATGATTGACGGTGCCAGATTGAGCTACGCCACGAGGTATAAATTCAAACATAATGATGTGGATGATTTAGAGAAAAAACTACAATTTGTATCTCTAAATCCAGAATCCGAAATAAGAAATCCCCAATCTTTTGTTGCGATAGAATCCGTTTATTCTATGGATGGCAATATTGCCAATTTATCAGAAATAACAGCTCTATGCGAACAATACGGGGCAAATATCATTGTGGACGAAGCTCATGCAACGGGTGTTTTCGGCAAAAATGGTCGTGGATTGGTTTCTGAATTAGGTTTGGAAGATAAAGTTTTTGCTCGAATTATTACCTTTGGAAAAGCATTGGGCTGTCATGGAGCAATTGTCTTGGGAAGCAAAGTTCTTAGAGATTATCTCATCAATTTTGCCCGACCGTTTATTTATTCAACCGCCGCCCCACATCATACGCATGAGAGCGTTCGGCAGGCATATCAATTATTGAAATCGCCAGAATTTAATAATCAACAATTACATAATTTAATTCATTTCTTCAAAAAAGAAGCATCCCAAATCTCTGATTTACAGTTAATTGAAAGTGCATCTGCCATTCAGTGCATTATTATTTCGGGTAATGAAAGATGCCGATTTGTGGCTTCTGAATTACAGAAATCAGGCTTAGATATTCGTCCAATTGTGTCGCCAACCGTTCCCAAGGGCAAAGAAAGATTACGAATTTGCTTACACGATTTCAATACGGAAGAAGAGATTTTAAGGATTTTTGAAGTCTTGAAAAACATTTTATGAAACATCAATATATAGTAGCAGGCATTAGTACCGAAATAGGCAAAACATTTATTTCCAGTATTTTGACCGAAGTATTACAGGCAGATTATTGGAAACCTGTTCAATCGGGTGCATTAGATTTCACTGATACGGATACTGTCAAGAGTCTGATTTCTAACTCACAAACGGTCTTTCATCCAGAAACGTATCGCCTTACTGAACCCATGTCGCCTCACGCCGCAGCGGAGATTGATGGGGTTGAAATTGCTATCTCGAATTTTATATTACCCCAAACAGAAAACAATCTTATCGTTGAGTTGGCAGGTGGCTTGATGGTACCTTTGAATGACCGTGAAACCAATATAGATTTAATCAAAAAATTGGCATTACCCGTTATTTTAGTAACTCAAAATTACTTGGGTTCAATCAATCATACTTTGCTTTCGGTAGAAATTTTAAAGCAGCACAATTTACCCGTTAAAGGCTTGATTTTCAATGGAAAAGAAAACATTTCTTCCGAAGAATTTATCTTAAATTATACAGGTTTGAAATGCTTAGGGAAAGTTAATTTAGTGGAAAATATTGATAAGAATGTAGTGAAAAAGTGGGCTGAGAAATTAGCTTATTTAAGATGAAAAATATGAATAACCAAGTAGAATATCCCGTAGAAAACACCCAAACTTATCTTACCAGATCCACTCTTTCTGAGCGTGATGCGGCGGTGGTTTGGCATCCTTTTACTCAACATTACACGGCACCATTTTCAATTCCCATTGTGCGGGGCGAAGGAACGTATTTGTATGATGATACTGGCAAACGATATATTGATGCTATTTCGTCGTGGTGGGTCAATTTGCACGGACATTCGCATCCGTACATTGCTCAAAAAGTGGGAGAGCAATTTTTGAAGTTAGAACAAGTTATTTTTGCAGGATTTACCCATGAACCTGCCGTGCGTTTGGCGGAAAGATTATTGGAAATTTTACCCGAAAATCAAGATAAAATTTTCTATTCTGATAATGGTTCGACAGCCGTTGAAGTGGCTTTGAAAATGGCGATTCAGTATTTCCATAATCAAGGGTTTACAAAAAAAAGGAAAGTAATTGCCCTTGAAAATGGCTATCATGGCGATACCTTTGGCACAATGGCAGTGGGAGCAAAATCTGCCTTTAATGCTCCATTTGAAGG
>JANPGQ010000248.1:0-12277 GCA_031423975.1 Cytophagales bacterium
AAATGATTTCTTATGAATTGGCGATGGGTTTGTCTTTGGTTGCCTTGATTATGACGACAGGAACGTTGAGTGTAAATGAAATTGTAGAGCAACAAGACCTAGGTTTTTGCAATTTTGTCTATCAACCACTCGGTTTTTTGAGTTTCTTAATTTGCGCTTTCGCTGAAACAAATCGCGCCCCTTTTGACTTGCCCGAAACGGAAACGGAATTAGTTGGTGGTTATCATACAGAATATAGCTCAATGAAATTGGGTTTTTATTTGTTTTCTGAATACATCAATATGTTCATTTCAGGGGCGGTAATGGCAACGTTATATTTCGGAGGATATGATTATCCTGGGCATGAGTTTATTGAAGGCAAATTTGGTGGAAATGTGGCTACTTTATTAGGCGTAGGAGCATTAATGAGTAAATCACTTTTCTTTATTTTCGTATTCATGTGGGTGCGTTGGACACTACCAAGATTCCGTTATGACCAATTAATGGGCTTGGGTTGGACAGGTTTAATACCTCTTTCAATGTTCAATGTAGTGCTTACGGGGGCAACAATGTTATTTACCGTAAATGAAGGTGGTTCAAACTGGTACACCGTAGCGGCTTCGTGGGCGGGCGTAGTAGCAATGTTAGTGGTAACATTTTTATATAGCCAAGCACAACATAGTAAAAAGAAAAAATTAGCAACTGCTTGATTTGAGCGTTAGAAAATATGAAGTTAAGTAATAAAACCAAAGTCTTAGAACAAGAAGAAATGACCTTCGCTGAGCGTATTTATCTACCTGCCATTTTGGGAGGGATGGGTACAACGTTAAAGCATTTCTTTTCTAAAAAAGTAACCATTCGTTACCCAGAAGAAAAACGTTATTTAGGTCCTGTTTTTCGTGGAGAACATATCTTGAAACGTGACGAACAAGGAGCAGAACGTTGCACAGCCTGCGGATTATGTGCCGTAGCGTGTCCAGCAGAAGCAATTTCGATGGTAGCTGATGAGCGTAAAAAAGGCGAAGAACATCTTTATAGAGAAGAAAAATACGCCAAAGTTTATGAAGTCAATATGCTACGTTGTATTTTCTGTGGACTTTGCGAAGAAGCTTGCCCGAAGGAAGCTATTTTCCTTCAACACGATAAAATGGTAACTGTTTTTGAAGACCGTTCAGAAGTAATTTATGGTAAAGATAAATTGGTTGAGAAAATGGATAATCGTTATTTGAGAGAGGGCTGGAAATAGTTATTTAGTGAATAGATTATAGAGAATAGTTAATAGTTTTTTACCACTTTGATTTCAATTGAAGAGTGTAAAATTATACAATTAAATTGGGAAATTGGAATAAATGATGGATTGGAGAAAATCTCTAACTCCTAATACCTAACCCCCAACCCCTAATACATGAATTTTTGGTATTTTCTTACAGCCTTGACGCTGCTTAGTGCTTTGATGGTGGTTTTGTCTAAAAACCCAATCCATAGCGTATTGTATTTAGTATTCACATTCTTTTGTATATCAGGGCATTACGTGTTGTTGAACGCTCAGTTTTTGATGGCGGTAAATATCGTGGTCTATGCAGGGGCAATTATGGTGCTTTTCTTGTTTGTGCTTATGATGATGGACTTGAGCAAAAATATGCCTGATTCTAAAACTACGATTACCAAAGTTGCAGGAGCTATTTTGGGTGGTACTTTGTTGGTAATCATCGTAGCGGCAACTCGCAAGATGAACTTGAAAGACGCTGTAAATCCTGAAAACTACGTGGCACAAACGGGTATGGTAGAGAGTTTAGGAAAAGTGCTTTATCGTGATTATGTTTTGCCTTTTGAGTTGGTGTCAGTTTTGTTTTTTGTAGCAATGGTTGGGGCGGTAATGTTGGGCAAGCGTGAGGCTGGGGAACGTAATTTTTAACCACATAGATGGTTAAGGTAAGACAAGTTTTTTTTGATAAATGATTTATTATCAATGGTTTAAAGCCGTAGTATATTTTAATTTGAATCCCTTATGAGTATGACTTGTGAGGGATTTTTGTTTTTCAAATCTGTAAAACAAATAATTCTATGAAATATTACAAATTTACATTTCTATTTTTAGTTTACTCATTTTCAGTCAATTCACAATCGCCCGAAAAGGTGATTAGTCAATATTTTAAGGCAATTGGAGGGCTTGATAATTGGAAAAAAGTTGAGAGGATTTATAAAAAACAACACCTAAAAATAGGAAATGGCGAAGCATTCGATGTCGTCATTTGCGCTTATGTACTAAGAGGCAAGGGCTTTCGTATGGAATCTTTTGTTAACAAAGATTCGCCAGCTATAATGGTAATTTTTGAAGATAAAGGTTGGGTGGATTTGAATTTTTCAATTAATCTTGATGGAGAGGAAGAAAGGCAAGACAGTCCTCACACCATGAAAAGTATTGATGATTTATCTGATTCAGTAGTTTTGAAAGAGCAATGGAAGAAATATATTCTTCACGACCTTACTAATTATAAATCAAAAGGTAGTATTTTGAGTTCGTTAGGGACATTCGAAAATATAAACGGGGAACAAGCCATCGGCATAAAAATAATGAAAAATAAAACAGAAAATCTTTTCTATTTTTCACGTAAAACTTATTATTTACTCCAATTCAAAACGGGGAATATAGAAGTAAATTATGATAGTTATAAAGATGTAGAAAACCTGAAAATTCCTTTTAAAATTGAAGAAATAATGCTTGACCATAAGTTTGAAAGAGGGGGTAAAATTATACCGTTTTCAATTACTTATATCTTGGACGAAGTAACTCTTAACCCCAAATTCGATGAAAGTATTTTCTTCAAACCTAAGCAATAAAACCAAAAAAAGCCCCGTAAAAACAATTTTACAGGGCTTTTTTAAAAATATCTATACCTACTCAACCGTTCCCAACTGAACCGTATTAGTTTTGAAATCTCTATTGGAAGGTACGCTCAAAGTCGTTACGAAGGTATCACCTACTGATAACAAACCTTTGGCTTTCAAGATGTCAGTCATGCCTTTTACGGTTGCTTCAACGTCTTTTCCTGCTGATTCGTAATAGAATACATTGGCTCCCCACAACAATCCCATTTCTGTGGCAACTGCTTTGTTGGAAGTGAAAATATACAAACCTGCCTTTGGGCGGTGTGCCGACAAACGGAAGGCTGTATAACCGCTGTTTGTGATGCACAAAATGGCTTTCGCTTCGGTATCACGGGCGAGGCGACAAGCACCTGCAATCATACGGTCGTTCAAAGGATATATTGAATCGCTATGGCTTAATGAGTGATTTTTGAAATAAATAGAAGCCTCATCGCCTTTTATGATTTTGATTTCGTTTTGCTGTTGTTCCACCACTTCCTGAATGTGTGCCATCGTTTCAACGGCTTTCAAAGGGTAAATTCCCGAAGCAGATTCACCACTCAACATCGTGGCAGATGCTCCTTGTAAAACTGCATTCGCAACATCAGAAGTCTCCGCACGAGTGGGTACAGGATTCGTAATCATTGATTCCAACATTTGAGTTGCTACAATTACGGGTTTACCTGCCAACGTACATTTCTCTACCATCAATTTCTGTAAATGTGGTACTCTTGCTCCGTCAATTTCTACGCCCAAATCTCCACGAGCCACCATGATGGCATCAGTTGCAGCGATGATTTCGTCTAAATTATCAATGGCAAAGGGTGTTTCTATTTTGGCAATTACCTTTGTATTCTTTCCGTAAGCCTTGATTCTGTCTTTAATATCATGAATATCGGCGGCAGTACGTACAAACGAAAGGGCAATCCAATCTACGTTATTATCTAAACCAAAATATAAATCTTTAAGGTCTTTTTCTGTCAAACATGGTAATGAAACCACTGTACCAGGAAGATTAATTCCTTTCTTCGATTTCAAGATTCCACCGTAAATAACCTCAGTAATTACTTCTTTTTTTACGTTATCAATCTCTAAAACTTTCACTTCCAAATTACCGTCATCCATCAGGATTCTTTCGCCCACTTTCACATCTAAGTACATAGAAGTATAAGTAGTACCCACACGCTCAGAATTTCCCATCAGGGTTTCGTCCATCACGAAGGTCAATTTATTGCCCGCTTTGATTTCTACGCCATTATTTTCAACTAATTGAGTACGGATTTTTGGTCCTTGCAAATCTTGAAGTACCGAAAGATTGGTATCTAATTCAGCAGAAATTTCTCTGATAGTTTTCAATCTTTGTAAATGGTCTTCGTGCGTTCCGTGCGAGAAGTTTAAACGAAAGATATTTACGCCTGCTTGGGCAAATTTAATCAGCATTTCCTTAGTTTCGGAAGCTGGACCAACAGTGGCTACAATTTTGGATTTTCTTTGAAAAGACATATTTTGGTTACAGTTTATTCTATGCAATTGAGATATTAATGTAAAAATACAATAACCCTTTTATACTATGAAAGACAATTGTCTGTTTTCTACTGAAAGTTCAATTTTGTAGAGTTTTATGTAATTATTTTTAGAAAAAAAGAGATTTATTGATGCTTTTAGCTTTAGGTAAAATATGAGTCGTTTTTTTAATAGAAATCATTAACTGAATGCCGATTGCCAAAACCCGTCATTACCCTCTCACCAGCCCATTCTCTCTTAAATAATTATTAGTCAAAACTTCTTTATCAGGATTAAGCGTTACCTGCTTCAAAACCTCACAAACGAATAATTCATGGTCGCCAGAGTCGATACTGCCAACGCATTTGCATTGAATATAGCCGATTGATTCTGTCAGGAAGGGGCAACCTCTTTCATCAAATTCAACAGGAAGATTGACAAATTTATTGGAAGTTTTACCACTTTTTCTGCCCAATTTTGGTATTAACTTTTTGGCTTGGTCTTGTGCTAATAGATTGACATTCAATATCATACTTTCCCGAACCAATTCTATGGTATAATCTGTTTTGTATAAAGCAACTGTCAAAAATTTGCCTTGCATAGCACTCTGCATCACCCACGTAGCGATATTGGCATTAACTTTACCCAATGGCGAAACCGTGGTGATGGAATGAACATCGTAATTTTTGTATTTGAGTACTGTTTTATTGGGCATAATGATAAAATGGACAGTTAAACATCAATTATTTACTAAAAACTAACTTATAAAAAGATTTTGAGCGTAATTTTGATGTCAAAATTTTAAGATGAGAGTAATAAAGATTTTATGAGAATTTTTCAACAAAACTTTTTTAGTCTTATTTCAAAACTGTTAATCAAATAATTTGTTTAGAGAGATGGAGGTAATTAGTAATTCTTCTGATATTAAACGCTTTCGGGTAGCGACTCCGATGGAGATTGAGGCTCGGAAAAAAATGAAGAAAATGAAAACGTTTCATATACCCGACCTATATAAAAGTAATATCATCGGCAATATTAAGGAAACTCGCCGAATACAGGATAAGCTCAAAAAAGACTTTTCACCAACCGTTCTGGATTATGGAACGGTGAAATTTTTAATTTCGAGACATTTTGGATTTTGTTATGGGGTAGAGAATGCCGTAGAAATTGCCTATAAAACCATTGAAGAGAATCAGGGAAAACGTATTTTCTTGCTATCAGAAATGATTCATAACCCTGACGTAAATTCAGATTTATTGAACCGTGGTGTGAAATTTATCATGGATACCGATGGAAATCAGTTGATTAAATGGGAAACTCTAACGCCTGATGACGTAGTGATTGTTCCGGCTTTTGGCACAACAGTAGAAATTCAAAATCGTTTGGCAAATATTGGTATTGATGCTTATAAATACGATACCACTTGTCCATTTGTAGAAAAAGTTTGGAATAGAGCCACCGCCATCGGGCAGAAAGATTATACCATTGTGGTGCATGGCAAGCCTACGCATGAGGAAACTCGGGCAACTTTTTCACATTCCAAAGAAAATGCACCGACAATTGTAGTAAAGAATATGGCTCAAACTATTGAGTTAGCTAAATATATTACGGGCGAAAAAAGTTCGGAGGAATTCTATACAGAATTTGAAGGTCAGTTTTCAGAAGGTTTTGATGTAACCAAAGACTTACAAAGAATTGGGGTAGTGAATCAAACAACCATGTTAGCTTCTGATACTCAGGGAATTGCCGATTATTTAAAGCAAATCATGATTCAGAAATATGACATTAATGGTTCGGACGTTACGGCTTATTTTGCGGATACTCGTGATACACTTTGTTATGCTACCAACGACAATCAAGCCGCCACTTATGGGCTATTGAAAGAAGAGGCTGATTTAGCCATTGTAGCGGGCGGATATAATTCATCTAATACTTCACATTTGGTAGAATTATGCGAGCATAAATTGCCAACCTATTTTATTTCTTCTGCAGATAAAATCTTGACAGACAACCTGATAAGTCATTTTGATTTACATACAAAAACCGAAAAAATCACCAAAAATTTTCTTCCGAACAAAGAGCAAGTTACTATCATGCTGACTTGTGGGGCTTCTTGTCCAGATGCGGTGGTAGAATCAATTTTATTAAGATTACATTCCTTTTTCTCGGATGCTTCGAGTGTAGATTAATGGACAACAGCTTTTTACCATATTACCTCATTACAAGTGCCTTGCTTTTTAGCATTGGCTTGGCGGTAGTATTGACCAAACGCAACGTAATTGTGGTATTGATGGGCATTGAATTGATGCTTAATGCCGTGAATCTCAACCTAATAGCATTTAGCAAAAACGACCCCAATCTGCAAGGACAAATGTTTGCTTTGTTTGTAGTGGTGGTTGCCGTTTGTGAGTCAGTTGTAGCTTTAGCAATCATATTGAAAGTCTTTGAGCATTTCCAAACAGTAAATTTGGATGAAATTAGTGAGGTTAAAGAACGGTACACGGTGAACGGTAAAGGGTGAACGGTTTTCGGAGAAATTATCGTCTAATCCGTTCACCTTTCACCGTTCACCATGTACCGACAAAAGACTATCCAATACCCTGTGATATTCCTGAAATTCTCCTAAATTTTTATGCTTGCCGTTTGGAATCGTAGTTAAGATTTCGGACGATTTTTTGTTCAATAAAGCTGCCAATTTTAGACTTGATTTATAGGGTACGATTTCATCTTTTGATCCATGAAAAAGATGAATTGGGCAACGTACTTGCTTGATATACAAATCTGTACGCATTTTATACCGTAGTAAAAAATCAAAAGGAATGATGGGTAAATAACTCATTCCTACATCAATGAGACTGTAATATGGCGTTTCCAAAAGCAACATTTTTGGGTTCGTTTCAGAGGCTAAATGAGTGGCAATTCCTGTTCCCAACGAACGCCCATAAATAACGATTTCATTTTCTGGAAAACGCTTTTTCGCCCATTCGTATATATAGTGAGCATCAGTATGAAAGGTTTTTTCTGATAATTCTCCTGTGGATTTACCGAATTGTCTGTAATCCATCATCAAAATATCGTAACCATTTTTGGTAAAATCTCCCGCATATTTTCCCCATCTTCTCAAGTCATCGGCGTTGCCGTGAAAATAGACTACCAAACCTTTTCTTTTTAGGGAATTAGTCTTGAAATACAGGGCGTTTAAAGCTACATTGGCTTCGGGATGAAACCACATTTCTTCAAAATTTCCTTTGAATTGGTATTTGTAGTTAAAATCAATTTTAGTATTTCTAAAAAGGATTTTTTCCTGAAATATCGTGGCTAACGTTACCAAAAGCACGTAGAAGATGAGGGCGTATTTTATAATTTTGAGGAATGTTTCCATCTTTCAAAGATAGCTGATAGACTGGTTTTGTAATGATTTAAACTATGAATTTTGTTAATGACAGAATTGATATTTGTAATGCTAAAAAATGTAATCCCGACAAAGTACAAATTTTATAAAATATTGTTATTTCAATAATTAATTTTAAAATTATTATTAAATGTCATTGATTTAACCCATAAAAACTTAATATTTTCATTTCTACTGACACAGGGTTGTCATTAGGTGATATTAGTTTTACATAGTACCAATGTGCAAAATTTATATTTCGTCAAAATTCATATTTACCGTTCATCAAAAAAAAGTTTTAAATATTAAAAAAATTATAAAAACTTTGAACCAATATAAAGTTTCCGTAGTTTATTGTTTAAGAAACTTTAAATGTTTCAAAAGTTTCTCGAATCAAATACATTGGAAATTAAGGACAGAATAATCGCTAAGGCACGTGAACAATTTTTTCGTTATGGCTTCAAATCTGTAACAATGGATGATATTGCTAATGAATTGGGAATCTCCAAAAAAACCATTTATCAGCATTTTGAAGACAAAGACGATGTTGTTTATCAATTGATGCTTTTGGAAATGAATCAAGATAGATGCGAGTGGGATAACTTGGAAAAAACTTCAAAAGATGTAATTGAAAGAACTGTAAAGTCTATGGAGTTAATGAAACAGGCCTTTACAGAAATTAATCCAACGGCATTTTTTGATATTAAGAAATATCATCCAAAATCTTGGCAAATTTTTCAAGATCATAAGCAAAATTTTATCTTGGGAAGTATTATTAAAGACTTGAAAGACGGTATTGAACAGGGATATTTCAGACCAGACATCAAAGTTGATATTTTAGCAAAAATGCGTTTGGAACAAATAGAATTGGGCTTCGAACCCCAGGTTTTTCCGCCGCATAAATTTGGAATTGTAGAGGTACAATTAACCATGCTCGACAATTTTATCAGAGGAATTCTTACGGAAAAAGGCTTGCAGGTTTATCAAGAATATCTGTGAACATTAATGATTTATATTTTAATCTAAACCGTTCATTACCAAATAATTACGCTTCATCATTTTTTATAAAAATGAGAATTCATTCAGGATTTACCTTTGTCAAATTCTCTGTTTAACCTTTATATTTTTTCAAAACCATGAACGGTTTATCCATAACCGTTCACTCATTAACATCATAATATGAACACAAAAATACAAAGTAAGTGGCTGATTTTTAGTCTATTACTTGTTTCCAATCTTGCAATTTCTCAGCAAAGTTATACGCTCAGAGAGGCAGTAGATTATGCAGTCAAGAATCACGTTTCTATCAAAAATGCTCAAATTGACATCCTCAATGCTGAAGCACGAGTGAAGGAAATTAAAGGAATTGGCTTGCCACAAGTGAATGGCTCATTTAATTATGGTAATAATTTAATCATCCAAAAAGTGTTTATTCCTGCCAAAACCTTCGATCCTACTGCTAAGGAAGGCGATGTTATCGCTGCTGAATTTGGGGTTGCCAACAGTGGGAATGCGGGTATCAATTTAAGCCAAATTCTATTTGATGGCTCGTATTTATTGGGGCTAAAAGCTGCTGATGTATATAAGGAATTGCCCAAAAAAATCTTGACGCAAACTAAGCAACAAGCCGCTGAGAACGTTACCAAAGCCTATTATAGTATTTTGGTAAATGAGGAAAGAATGAAAATTTTGAACCTCAATATAGGTCGTTTGGATTCGCTCTTGCGTGATACCAAGGCTTTGAATACACAAGGTTTTGTAGAGAAAATTGATGTGCAACGCCTTGAAGTTCAAAGAAGTAACTTAAAAATTGAAGCCCAAAATGTAGAGCGTTTACAGGAATTGAGTAATTATCTACTGAAATTTCAGATGGGAAAAAAGATTTCAGAATCAATCGCTTTGACGGATAAATTGGCGGATATTAAATTGAATGAATTGCTGCCAGATGCTGAACAAGAACTGAAATACCCCAATCGTATTGAATATTCTATTTTGCAAACACAAGACCGTTTGGCAGAATTGGATTTGAAAAATCAGAAGGTAGGTTATTTACCAAGAGTAACCCTGACGGGGGGATATAGCTATTCGGCGGGTCGTCCGCAGTTTTTTGATTTGGTAACAAAACCTTGGTTCAATGCTGCTAATATTGGGCTTGGGATTACGGTGCCAATTTTTGATGGCTTTCAGCGTAAATACAAAATTGCACAGTCGCAAAACAATTGGCAGAAAGTAAAAAATAGCTACGAATTATTAGAAAACTCCATTGATTTGCAGGTGAAACAAGGACAAATTACCTTGAAAAATGCTTATGAAACTTTGGGCGAACAGAAAGCAAATATGGAATTGGCACAAGAAATTGTGCGAGTTACCAAGATAAAATATAAGCAAGGGGTTGGGTCGAATTTAGAAGTAGTTAATGCTGAAATCTCGCTCAAAGAAGCCCAAACGAACTATTTTACTACTTTATATAATGCCTTAATTGCCAAAGTTGATTTGGATAAAGCATTAGGAAAGTTGTATAATGAGTAAGATTTCTGAATTTGGATTGCGAAACGTCGCACCGTGTCCGATTTATGGATTTTTTGGATTAAAAATAGTTAATTGAACATTAATCCAAAAATCCATAAATCCCAAGAATCCAAATTCAGATAGAAATGCACAAATAAAAATGAATCATTAAAAATATCAATAACGAACATGAAAATATTTAACAAAAAAAGTGTGATTTCAAAACTTAGTTTTTTAGTAATGGCAGGATTTATCCTACTTGCTACTTCATGCAGTAAGCCCGATAAAAAAACTGAATTAGCTGATTTGAAAACGCAGCAAAAAGAGACTGAAATCAAAATTAAAGCCCTTGAAAAAGAATTGGGAGCGGGCAAAAAGGTAGAAGCCACACCCATTACCGTATCGGTTACGCCTTTACAGGCACAAAGTTTTAAGCATTTTGTAGAGGCTCAGGGAATTGTAACTTCTAAAAATATTGTGCAAGTAACCCCACAAATGGGTGGTTCGTTGACGGGTATTTTTATGGTAGAGGGACAAGCCATCAAGAAAGGACAATTGGTAGCTACAATTGATAATTCGGTAATGAAAGAATCATTGGCGGAGATTAACAATCAGTTGGATTTGGCGGTGATTTTGTACAATAAGCAAAAAACACTTTGGGATCAGCAAATTGGAACTGAAGTTCAGTATTTGCAAGCAAAAGCTAATAAAGAGGCTTTGGAGAAACGGATTAATACGATGCAAACACAAATGGGTATGAGCAAAGTATATGCACCCATTTCGGGAACGGTTGAAATTGTTCGTCAGAAAGTGGGCGAAATGGGAATGCCAGGAGCACCAATTGCTCAAATTGTGAACGTTGGTGATTTGAAAGTTACTGCCAAAATCGGTGATACTTATGTGGGTTCAGTGAAACGTGGTGATGCCATTACGGTGAAATTTCCAGATATTAATAAGGAGTTAAACGCCAGAATTTCGGTAGTGGATGCTTTGATTGACCCAACTTCAAGAACTTTTGGGATTGAAGCAAATATTCCAAATTTGGGAGGTTCGTTGAAACCCAATCAAGTAGCGGTGATTAATATAAATGATTTATCAAAAGCCAACTCATTGATTATCAAGCAAAATATAGTTCAAAATACTGAAGCTGGAAGTTTAGTCTATGTAGCGATTGTGGAAAATGGAAAGAAAATTGCTCGTGCCAAGAAGGTAAAAACAGGGATTTCATACAATGGAGACGTTGAAATTATAGAAGGCTTAACGGCTGGTGATAATGTGATTACACAAGGGTATCAAGATTTAGTTGATGGCTCACTTATAAACTATTAACATGAAAAAAGAAGTCCAACAAAATGAAGCTCTTACCAACGAAAAGCATGGTAGTGGAGCAATTTATAACATGATTGGTTGGCTTGCCGGCAATCAGAAAACAGTATATTTATTTACGGTTGTGTTGTTTGTAGTGGGTATTGTGATTTACAATATTCTGCCCAAAGAACAATTTCCTGACATCAAAGTACCGCAGATTTACGTGCAGACGATTTATGCGGGAACAACGCCAACGGATATTGAAAACACCATCACCAAGCCCATCGAAAAACAAATAAAAACGATTTCGGGGGTGAAAAGGGTGAAATCAAATTCGTTGCAAGATTTCTCAATTATCTTGGTAGAATTTAATCCTGATGTAAAAGTAGAAGATGCTTTGCGGAAGGTAAAGGACAAAGTAGATATTGTTCAGTTACCCAAAGATTTAACTAAAAAGCCTGTGGTTCAGGATGTTAACTTCTCGGAATTCCCGATTATGAACATCAACTTGGCAGGTAATTTTCCTTTGTCAAAACTTAAAAATTATGCTGAAGATTTACAGGATGAGATTGAAGGCTTACCCGAAATCACCCGTGTGGACATTGTGGGAGCTTTGACTCGTGAAATCCAGATTAATTTAGATTTGTATAAAGCACAGTCGGCAGGATTAAGTTTTTATGATATTCAGCAAGCAGTTCAAGGTGAAAACGTCAATATTTC
>JANPGQ010000249.1:0-1666 GCA_031423975.1 Cytophagales bacterium
ATAAAAACCCTGACAATCCAAAACGTTGTCGGGGTTTTTTGTGTTTTTGATGTAACTTTGTAGGATAATCAAAATAACGAAAGCGATGGTAGGAACAATGATTTCGGGTTTTTATGAAAATGGGCAGATTGTCTTGGATGAATTGCCTAAAACTAATAAAAAAGTTCAAGTATTTGTCAGTTTTGCTGAACCACTTGAAATAAAAGAAAGTGTTAAGAAAAAACGTCAGTTTGGGACGATGAAAGGGAGTTTCACGTATCCAGAGGATTTTAATGAACCACTTGACGATTTAAAAGAATATATGTGATGAAATATTTGATTGATACTCATGTTATTATTTGGTTACTTGATAATGATGATAGATTATCAAAAGTAGCAAGGCGAGAGATTGAGAATCTTGATAATCAAATCTTTGTCAGTATAATTTCTTTATTTGAAATAGCTATAAAAGTCAAAACTGGAAAGTTGAGTTTCACTAAATCAATATATGATATTGTCAAAGAACTTGATAATCAAGGAATTGGGCTTTTAGCTCTTAATGCAACTCACGTAGAAAACTATCAATCAGTCCCATTAATTGCCGACCACCGAGACCCATTTGATAGAATATTAATCGCAACGGCTTTGCATGAAAATTTATCAATTATTACAATTGACGAAAAATTTGAAAACTATAAACACATCATTAACGTAATTTGGTAGATAGGACAAACAATCCAAACCTAATATAAAAATACAACATGGCATTAGACCAAGAATTTGAACAAGAAATAGATGAGGCAGAAGGTGAAGGAATGACCTTTTTTGACCATTTAGAAGAACTCCGTTGGCATATTATCCGCTCCATAATTTCAATTATGGTATTCACTATTATTGCATGGGTTTATCAAAGAGAAATTTTTGGTGGAGTTATTATGGCTCCTACTAAGGTAACATTTTGGACAAACAGGATGTTAAACTTATTAGCTGACCTGGCGAACATAGATAGTCTTCATTTTAAGCCTGCTGCCTTTGTACTCCAAAGCCGTGAAGTGTCAGGGCAGTTTATGATGGCATTTACGCAGTCTATTTCAGTAGGTTTGCTTTTTGCTTTTCCTTATTTTTTCTGGGAAATTTGGCGTTTTATTAAGCCTGGCTTGAAGCTAAAAGAAGCCAAAGCGGCTCGTGGGGCAGTTTTTTGGGTATCGGTGTTATTTTTCACGGGTGTGCTTTTCGGATATTACATTGTTTCGCCCATGGCAATAAATTTTTTGGCGAGTTATCAATTAGACGAATCTATCCAAAATCAATTTGATATAAATGACTATATCTCTTTGCTTACAACGATGACTTTGGCTTGTGGAATTACCTTCCAGTTACCGATGATTTCATTTGTGCTTTCACAAGTGGGCATCCTTACGCCAACATTAATGCGTGAAAACCGTCGTTATGCCATTGTGGTAATTTTGATTATTGCGGCATTAATTACGCCATCACCCGATGCCATTTCACAGTTGTTAGTAACCTTGCCTTTATTGGGACTTTACGAAATCAGTATTTTAGTTTCGGCAAGAATTAAAAAACAAAAAGATGCTGAATTATTAGCATAATAATCATACTCAACACTAAAAATTAAAATGTCAGTAAAGTATTTTCATCTTACAGTAAAAGAAATTATTGAAGAAAC
>JANPGQ010000250.1:0-13214 GCA_031423975.1 Cytophagales bacterium
AAATCAAGGGGGAGAACGTTTATTAACTTTTTATTGGCAAAATACTGATAACCAATCCATTGAAACACGCTTTTCTGTTATTATTCAAGATAAAATAGCGTATAGTCCATTACGGGCAACCTTTGGTGGCATTGAATTTAGTGAGGGGATTTCGGAAGAAAAATTGTCAGAATTTGTGCCACAGGCTTTAGCCTGTATTTCTACCCTCACAGTTTTGTCCTGTGTTTCCTCTACTACAAAACAGGCTAAAGCCTGTGGTACAATTGTCATCAATTCATATCCAGAAGGATATTTAACTCCATTTCAGATCCAAAAGTTAGAAAACTGCCTTTTCAAATTAGGTTTTGAAATAAGTATTACTGAGCAAAACTATGAGATTACGATTACTGAAAAATCATTTTACGAAACCATAGTATCCACCCGTGCCAAGCAATTATTGAAAAAATCTATCAAAAATGGTTTCTCATTTCAAGAGGTTTCCGAACCCGATATTTCAGAAATCCATGCCTTCATTACTCGTTCACGGGAGCGTAAAAGCCGCCCAATGACGATGAGTTTGGAACAATTTGAAAATCATTTTACCTTGTTTCCAAAAAACTTTCAAGTCTTTTCGGTTACGGATTTCAACCGCATAATTGCCATTGGTGTTACCATCAAAATCAATGAAGAAATTATTTATACTTTCTATCTTGCCGATGATAAAGAATACTTACAACACAGCCCCACAATATTCTTACTATCAGGCATTTATGAGTATTTCCAGCAACGAAATTTCAAAATATTAGACTTAGGAATTGCTACTGCAAATGGCATTTTGAATGAAGGATTAGCCCATTTTAAACGGAGTTTAGGAGGAATTTCATCGTTGAAAAAGACCTACATTAAGACCTTAAAAACTCAGTAAAAGACATTTTTTCTAAAAATAGCTGCAAAACTTGCAAACTTTCTGTGACTTTTTTTAGAAACCTGCGTTACACTAATAAGAAATACATTTTTTGTTTCGAGAGGAACATAAAATTATATTTTGGTGTGTTAGTGATATTTTTAGGCGAACCTTCATGAGGCTCGCCTATTTTGTTTGTTCTCTTAACAGTTTTAACAAAAAACAGCAATAATTTAACATTTGGATTAACTTTGCGTATTAAAATTAGTAAGTTGTTAAGTTTCAAAGTTATTAAGTCCGCAAATGACCTATCAGTTTGATATTTTCCAACTTAGCCACTTAGTAACTTAACAACTCAAAGATTTTCCATGCAACACTTTTTATCTGTCAAAGATGCCATTGATGTTCAGGCTTTGGTCAAAGAAGCCTTGTTAATTAAAAAAACGCCTTATGCCGATAAACACTTGGGCAAACACCGAACGATGGGACTTTTGTTCTTTAATTCGAGCCTTCGTACTCGCCTAAGTACACAAAGAGCCGCCCAAAATTTGGGTTTGGAACTCATCGTGATGAACGTTGGGCAAGACGGCTGGGGCTTGGAGTTTGAAGATGGAGCAATTATGAACGGCGACAAGGCGGAACACATCAAGGAAGCTGCCCCCGTGATTGGGCAATACTGCGACATTGTGGGTATTCGTAGCTTTCCAACTTTGACAAACCGTGAAGAAGATTATTCCGAAAAGGTATTAAACCAATTCGTTAAAAATACAGGTCGCCCCATTGTCAGTTTGGAGTCGGCAACCCGCCATCCTTTGCAGTCGTTGGCAGATTTAATCACGATTGAAGAACTCAAAACAAAGCCCCGCCCAAAGGTTGTACTCACGTGGGCACCTCACGTAAAAGCACTTCCACAAGCCGTTCCAAACTCTTTTGCGGAATGGATGAATGCTGCCGATGTGGATTTTGTCATTACTCATCCCAAAGGCTACGAACTCGCCCCAGAGTTTGTAGGCAATGCCAAAGTAACTCATAATCAGGCAGAAGCGTTTAAGGATGCTGATTTTATTTATGCCAAAAACTGGTCATCGTATAATGATTATGGTAAGATTTTGAGTCAAGACCCTGCTTGGAAAATTACGACCGAGAAAATGGCCTTGACCGATAATGCCAAGTTTATGCACTGTTTGCCAGTCCGTAGAAACATAGTGGTGGATGATGCCGTGTTGGACTCGCCAAATTCGGTGGTGGTACAACAAGCCGGCAACAGAATCTGGTCGGCACAGGTAGTTTTGAAGCAAATTTTAATGAAAATAATCAGAGAAGAAAGCCCATATTTATTTTAGGTGTTGGGGGTTAGGATTTAGGGGTTAGCAAAATAGGTATTTGGCTTTTATCCCTAACCCATAACCCCTAAAACCTAACCCCTAAAATGAAATTAACCATTATAAAAATAGGCGGAAATGTAGTGGATAATCCTACACTCCGTGAGAACTTTCTGAATGATTTTGCCCAAGTCTCTTCGCCCAAAATATTGGTGCATGGTGGGGGAAAAATTGCCACCCAAATTGCCGTAAAATTAGACGTTGAAACTGTCATGGTAGAAGGAAGACGCATTACAGACAAAGCCATGCTGGACGTGGTTACGATGGTTTATGGCGGTTTGGTCAATAAAACGTTGGTAGCACAACTCCAAAGTAGAAACGTAAATACTATTGGGCTAACGGGGGCAGATGCAGGCGTAATTCTTTCTAAAAAACGCCCCGTAAAAGAGATTGACTTCGGTTTTGTGGGAGATATTGAAAAAGTAGATAATGTATTTATTGATAGTCTTTTAAAGCAAAATCTAACACCCATTTTTGCTCCTTTGACTTACGACAAAGACGGCAATATGCTCAATACCAATGCCGATACCATTGCTCAGGCTTTGGCAATTGCAATGTCCAAAAATTATAAAGTAAATTTGGTTTACTGTTTCGAGAAAAAGGGTGTTTTGACAGATGTAGATGATGATAATTCAGTAATCCCAAAATTACAAAAACCATATTACGAGCAATTAAAAGCCGACGGAGCAATTCATACAGGTATGATTCCAAAATTGGATAATGCCTTTAAAGCCATTGGAGAAGGAGTTTCGCAAGTAACAATTTGCCATGCGGCGGAAGTAAGATTAGCGGTGAATGAAGGGATTGCTGGGACGAAGATTATGTAAATATCTTTTTAACAAGTTTGAATAATATTCAATAAGTATAATATGCTAAGACAAGAATTACAATTATACTTTAACAGCGTTTATCCGTTCGCTAAAATTGATACTGAACATACGATTGAAGGGCAAATTCATATCAGATTTGACCTTGGGGGCAGACATGAAAATGGAACTATTAAAAGAGTAAAACAAGCAACAGACAGAGCAGTCACACTTTTTAATGATACATTTCCCAATCAAGAAAGTGAAATTTGGGTATTAATTTATGAATATCCAGAGCCTAATTTTTATAATGCTTCCAATGAATATTTGCATCAACAATTTCCCTCAGAACTATTTAATGAATTTTACAATCAATTGGAACAGTCAGATGAAGAGGAAGCTCAAAAGAGGATAATTATTGGAAGAATACCTATTAAGGACATTAATATTAAGAATATATTAAATGCCATTGCAAATACAGAAATGGGATTTGAGCCAAAGATAGACCAACGTATATATTTCATTGACCCGCTGACAGATAAGGCATTTCAAATGTACGACGATAGAGGTTGTTTTATTTGGAGTGATAATGCTGACAAGATTAGAAATATTTATGTCAAACGGAATAAATGGATAGTCGATTACCATAGACCAGAAATTGATAGCTATTTTGCGTAAAATCATTCAAACCAATAACGAATAAAATCCCCACAAATGCACACCAAAGGACTCCTTTTTGGCATAGCAATCGGCGACGCATTGGGCGTTCCAGTTGAGTTTATGAGTCGAAAACACTTACAGGTGAACCCCGTAACGTGTATGCGTGCGTATGGTACGCATCATCAGCCCGCAGGTACGTGGTCGGACGATACGGCGATGTCTATGCTTTTGGTTGAACAATTAATTGAAGGTTATGAAGTACAAAAATTAGCTGACCGTTTTTGTAAATGGTATCAATATAACGACTGGACTCCCCACGGTGAAATTTTTGATATGGGTGTAGCCACTCGTAATGCAATGGACAAGCTCGCCAAAGGTATTCCAGCTACAGAATCTGGCGAATGCGATGATTATTCCAACGGAAATGGCTCATTGATGCGAATTTTACCGTTGGCTATTTATCTTCAAAATAAACCAATCGACGAACGTTTTAGAATGGTGAAAGAGGTTTCTTCTATCACTCACGCCCACATTCGCTCTATTATCGGGTGTTTTTTTGCGGTAGAGTTTGTCATTAATTTATTGAAAGAAAAGGATAAATGTGATGCTTATTACGAAACCCAAAATTTAGTAAGAGATTATTTACATTTAATTAATATTAAAACTTCCGAAATCGAATTATACAACCGTATCTTGTTCGATGATATTTCCTGTATTCCGCAAGATGATATTTATTCTTCGGGCTATATTCTCCATACGCTCGAAGCCAGTTTATGGGCATTTCTGACAACGGATAATTTCAGTGATGCCGTATTGAAAGCCGTAAATTTAGGAGACGATACCGATACCATTGGCTCGGTAACAGGTGGCTTTGCTGGGCTCTTTTATGGTTTCGAGCAAATTCCAGAAGAATGGATTAATACTTTGGTAAAAAAAGAAGCTATTGAGAATTTAGCTCTAAACCATGAATTATGACCTTACAACAACAACTTACCCAAGATGCCATTATTTTATTAAAGCAACTCATTGCCACTCAATCATTTAGTCGTGAAGAGAATTTAACAGGCGATATTCTCGAAGAATTTTTCAGAGAACGAAATATGCCTTTCCGCAGAAAAATCAATAACCTTTGGGCAAGAAATCAACACTTCAATAAAGACCTTCCAACGGTGCTATTAAACTCGCACCACGACACTGTAAAACCAAATCCTTCTTGGACATTGAATCCTTTTGAGCCTTTAGTAAAAGACGGAATACTATACGGCTTGGGCAGTAATGATGCGGGAGGATGTTTGGTAAGTTTATTGGCAACTTTCTGCTATTTTTATTATCGCTCAGACCTCACTTTCAATGTCTTATTCGTGGCTTCGGCAGAAGAAGAAATCTCTGGGGCAAACGGTTTAGAGTTATTGTTGAAAGAAAATGATTTGCCCGAAATCTCCTTCGCCATCGTGGGCGAACCCACCGAAATGCACTTAGCCATTGCTGAAAAAGGTCTGATGGTTGTTGATTGTACTGCTCATGGTGTAGCTGGTCACGCTGCTCGTGAAGAAGGCGAAAATGCCATTTACAAAGCCATTAAAGACATCAATTGGATTCAGAATTATGAGTTTCCGAAAATTTCGCCCGTATTGGGAAAAATGAAAATGTCGGTAACAATTATCAATGCAGGAAGACAACACAACGTTGTGCCAGATACTTGTACGTTCACGATTGACTGCCGAGTTACAGAACAATATACATTAGAAGAAACGTTAGAAACGATTCGGCAAAATATTGAATCTCAGGCTGATGCACGTTCAATTCGTTTGAAACCATCCTCAATCCCGATGGAGCATCCGATTGTACAAGCGGGAATTTCAATGGGTAGAACCACCTACGGCTCACCCACCACTTCCGACCAAGCCGTTTTGGATTGTCAATCCCTAAAAATGGGTCCTGGACATTCAGAACGTTCCCATACCGCCGATGAATTTATTTATCTTTCTGAAATTGAAGAAGGTATTGATTTGTATATCAAGATGTTAGAAAAAGTGATTATCAATAATCAAAATTAATCAACAGGTAAAATGTTTGCAGTAGAACAAATTGAGCAAGCCCATGATAAAGTAAAATCGGGGGCTGATTTTCCGAAATACATTCAAGAAATTAAGGCATTGGGGGTAGTCGCCTTTGAAACATGGGTAAAAGACAGTCATACCGAATATTTTGGGTTGAATAATTATCAAACAAAATCAAATCCACAATACAATACCTTGACGATTTCGGAAGTAACTGATAAAGAAAAATTCAGTCATTATCTAAAAATCCATCAACAAGGACAAACAGATTATTATACATTTTGCACGCATTGTGCAGAAACGGGAATTGAAAAATGGATAGTTTCCCTTGATAAAATGACCTGCATTTATTTCAATAAAGCGGAAAATGAAATTTTGGAGGAAAGAATACCCGAATAAAATAGGGTTAGCGACCTTGCTTAAAATAAGAATAGACATTTAAACCACTTTCGAGTGGTTTTTTTTATATCTATGCTTGATGTGGGTATCTTTGTGAAATAAATCATATTAATACAATCACGTGAGCAAACTCTGGCAAAAAGATAACGTTTCGGTAAACGAAAAAATTGAAAAATTCACCGTTGGGCGTGACCCCAAATTTGATGTACTCCTCGCCCCTTTTGACGTATTGGGTTCATTGGCACACACTCGTATGTTGGCGAGTATTGGACTTTTGGAAGAATCAGAATTGGCTGAAATTCAGCAAGAATTAAAAAATATTTATCAAGAAATCCAATCGGGAAGGTTTGAAATTGAAGAAGGAATTGAAGACGTTCACTCGCAAGTAGAACTCCTTTTGACTCGTAAATTAGGCGAAGCAGGCAAGAAAATCCATTCGGGACGTTCACGCAATGACCAAGTTTTAGTAGATTTAAAACTTTTTACTCGTTCACGTTTGCAAGAAGTTACCGAAGCTACCAATCGCTTGTTTGAATTATTAATTTCTCTGAGCGATAAATTTAAAAATGTGCTTCTTCCTGGTTATACGCACCTTCAAATTGCGATGCCTTCAAGTTTTGGTTTGTGGTTCGGAGCGTATGCCGAGGCTTTGGTTGATGATACTGAAATGCTTCAAACGGCGTATAGAATTGCCAATAAAAATCCATTAGGTTCGGGTGCGGGATATGGTTCTTCATTTCCTTTGAACCGCACGATGACAACGGAACTACTTGGTTTTCAAGAACTTCACTACAATGTTGTCTATGCTCAAATGTCACGTGGGAAAACAGAATTGTTTGCTACTACTGCCATTGCACAAGTTGCATCAACGCTTTCTCGTTTGGCGATGGACATTTGTTTGTATAATTCCCAAAACTTTGGTTTTATCAAATTACCCGATGAAATGACCACGGGAAGTTCAATAATGCCCCACAAAAAAAACCCAGATGTGGCGGAATTATTGCGAGGAAAAACCAACAGAATGAAAGGCTTACCCAATGAAATTCAGTTGGTTATGGGAAATCTTCCGTCGGGTTATCACCGTGAAATGCAGATTTTGAAGGAAGTTTTAATGCCAGCTTTTGACGAAATTTTGAATTGCTTAGACATGACGTATTTCATGCTTTCAAACATTCAAGTAAAAGACGGGATTTTAGACGATACCAAATACGATATGTTGTTTTCAGTAGAACGAGTAAACGAGTTGGTATTGCAAGGCGTTCCATTCCGTGAAGCCTACAAAATTATTGGCAATGAGATAAATGGCGGCACGTATTCGCCCAATAGAAACTTAAATCATACGCACGAAGGAAGCATCGGAAATTTATGTAACCCTCAGATTACCAAGATGATGCAAGAAGTTTTAGACAGATTTAATTTTGAAAAAGTAGAAATGGCAATTGAGGATTTATTGAAATAATGAAACTATTTAAACTCAAAAATTATTATAGATTTAGAACATAATCCTCAAATCAACCCTTGGAAAATAATCAATCTCGACAGCAAAAAATAATTCTTTGGTTCAAGCGACTCGGTTGGGCTGGTTTTTTCTTTTTCCTGATTAAAGGCGTTACACTTTATATTTTACTTCCTTATCTGGTTGCTAAGGGCATAATTAGCTGTGAAAAGTAAGTTTTTAGGGTCAGTTTTTGAGAATATATTCTCAAAAACTGACCCTAAAAAAAAACCGTTGAACTACCAACTATTGAATGACTTCCGCACTTGTTGTTGGCGGCGTTGTCCCCATAAAATCAGCCAAAAATTTCTCAATTCCTGGAAACTGCTCTTTCAAGGCCGCTGCCCCTTCGGTCTTCAATTTCTCAAAATATTCAGGGGCTTTGTCTATTGCTCCTTCAGCTTCAGTTTTCAGGTTTGAAGCCTTCTCTTTCAAATCTGCTAAGGTTTTTTCACCCTCTTCGGTTTGTAAATATTTGTTTAAAGCAACGCCAGCGGCGGCTCCAAGAATAAATGTTGCGAGATGTTTTGCGTTTACTGACATGATTTTTTGTTTTTAATTTTGAATATTAACTCTGTAAACTTACCGATTTTTCTTTAATCTTCTTTATAATTTTCTCCGCATGAATCCTCGAATTTTCGATGAACAATGAGTGCGTATCCATGCCTCCACAAATCACTCCTGCCAAGTAAACGTTGGGTAGATTCGTCTCTTGTGTTTCGTTATCATAAGTTGGTTTCATGATTTCATCTTCTGATAGAGTTATACCCATTTTTCTCAGAAAATCCAGATTGGGTTGATAGCCCGTCATCGCAATCACGTAATCATTTTCAAGTGTTATGATGCCTTCGGGCGTGCTAATATCTACTTCATGCTCACGAATTTCAACAACTTCCGAATTAAAATAGCCTTTGATTGAGCCTTCCAAAATTCGATTTTCAATATCTGGTTTTGCCCAATATTTTACTCTCTTTCCAATTTCTGAATGACGAATCACCATCGAAACTTCCGCTCCTTTTCGCCAAGTTTCTAAAGCGGCATCAACGGCAGAATTGTTTGCCCCAACCACCAAAACCTTCTGCAAAGCGTAGAAATGCGGTTCTTGATAATAATGCGTTACTTTTGGCAAGTCCTCTCCTTTTACATTCATCAAAAAAGGGATGTCATAAAAACCTGTGGAAATGACGATACTTTGGGTTTCAAATTCCGATTTTGAGGTTTTAACTATGTAAGTAGAGTCTTCATTTTGTTGCACTGCTTTCACTTCTTCAAACAAGTTTATCTTCAATTTTCTGTGTAACGCCACCCTCCGATAATATTCCAAAGCCTCTGCACGAGTGGGTTTGGCGTTATTAGAAACAAATGGAACATCGCCAATTTCCAGACGATCTGATGTACTGAAAAAAGTCATGTTGGCAGGATAATTATAGAGAGAATTTACCAAACAGCCTTTTTCCAAAATGACATAATTGAGTCCAGCCGCTTGTGCTTCCAGTCCGCAAGCCAAGCCAATTGGTCCAGCACCGATGATGATTAAATCGTAATTTTCTTTTCGTTTTTCAATATTTGCCATTCGATATTCGGAGTATTTGTATAAACTCACAACAAAGCAAAAAGCCTATCAGTTTCAACAACCAATAGACTTCTTGATTCGGTGTTGGATGTTCGTCTTTCGATGTTCGTTTTTGGTTTTTCGATGTTCAGTTTTGATTGCAACCCAACATCGAAAAAGCTACTCACTCTTCACCGAACTCGCTCCCGATACATCTGATTTCACCGAAGGCTGACCACGATAACGCAATGAAGATGCCCCGCTGGCTTCAACATTCAAGGTTTTTGAAACCGCCACCTTTACCGAACTCGCTCCAGAAATATCCGCATCTACATCACGAGAAGTGAAATTATAACAGTTGATATTACTCGCCCCAGATACGTCAAAGTCCATTTTTGAGGTGCTACCGTTCATTTTGATAGACGATGCCCCCGAACAATCCAATTTTACTTTGTCGGCTTTTATGCTGATTTCTGAATTAGCAGCCCCCGAAAATTTCAAGACAACATCTTCCAAATCATTGAATCCGTAAATTTTTGATTTTGTTGCTCCCGAAAAATCTACCTGACGCAAATTGGGCATCACAATAGTGAATGACACTTTTTTGCGATTGTTATTCCATTTCCAACCCCCTTTTCCATCACGATATTTAGCGATTAAAGTACCACCGCTGATACGTACTTCTAAATCTTCTAAATCCTCGGAACGCTCGGCATCAACCAATACTTTGAAAGATGAACCTTGCGAAACATCAATTTGAAAAGCACTCGACATATCCAATTTATCAAATCCCTTCAAGGCAAAATCTTTTCGGTTTTGTCCCATCAAGACGGTAGTTAATAGCATTAATGTACTCATTATCAGCACATTCAAAAGAGAGGTCATGTTTTTCATGGTATTAATGTTGTTTAAATTTTTTCAGTAATTATAGGATGCAAGTTTAACACAAAACGTTGCATGATGTGTAAAAATATTATGAATGGTTGAAATCAAAGAATAATTGATAGGGAATAGAGGATAGTTTTGCCTACGTTTGTATCTTTATAGTTCAAAATCATCTTCTGATAATGTCCAGACATTTCCGCCTATATTTACTATTTCCCCTATTTTACTTCATGTGCATTTATACATACGCCCAACAATTTGGTAACGAATGGATTAATTATAACCAAACCTATTTCAAAATAAAGATCACGCAAAAAGGAGTTTATCATTTATCATTCAATGACCTAAAATCAGTGGGGTTTCCAACAACCATCAATCCTCAAAAAATACAATTATTTAGAAGCGGACAAGAACAAGCCATTTACGTAAAAGGGGAAGAAGATAAAATATTCAATGAAACTGATTTTATACAATTTTATGCCGAAGGAAATGATGGTTCTTTGGATTCTTTGCTTTATACTCCTACCCTTTCGCAACCTCATCAATATTATAGTTTGTATGCTGACACTGCTTCATATTTTTTAACCTATACAATTGACAATCAGACTACTAACCGAATAAAAATACTATCAAAGGCTAATATACAGAATCTTCAAGCAGAACCTTTTCATTTGGAAGAAAGCCTACAATTATTCAATCAAACATATAATGTGGGACAACCAGAACCCATTGGTACATCTCAAAATTCAGGCGTTTTGAATAGCAATTATTCGTATGGAAAAGGCTGGACGGGTGATATTTTGAATAAAAATATATTTGTAAATTTTGGCTTCAATCTTAGAAATATCATAAAAATAAGTTCACCAAAACCCAAATTAGAAATATTAGTTGCGGGGCGTTCGGCAGGTGAGCATTTTTTGGAAAGTTACATAGGCGAAAGTACAAATCAACGTTTTTTAGACTCTACTTTTTATGAAAATTACTTCAATAAAAAAATCAATAAAATTGTAGAATTCCAAGATATTGTGAATAACAAAATGAGGTTTTCTACTCGTTCTGTTGGTGTTTTGAATGACCAATATTCTGTTTCTTATCTCAAACTAATTTATCCACAAAGTTTTGATATGTCGGGCGTTTCAGAGAAGTATTTTAATCTTTTGCCCAATACTCAAAATAGCTATTATATCAAGATTCCAAACGCTCCAAAGGAAATAAATTTGTACGATATTTCGGATAAAATTCATGTTCAGAAAATCACCTTTACCCAAAACGGCAACGAGATAAATGGTATAGTGGAAGGAACCAAAATTTTAGCCACCAATCTATTTAAAAAGGTCGATTCCATTGAGCCAACTTCATTCAGAAACATAAGCAATTCAAAAGCTAACTATCTGATTATTAGTCATAAATCTTTATTGAAAAATATTAAAGAATACGCTAACTATAGAGTTTCAGCGACTGGTGGAAACTATGATACGCTCACGGTTGATGTTGATTTATTATACAATTTATTTACTTATGGCGATAAAAATCCATTGGCAATCAGGCGTTTTTTAAACTTTATGTCCCGAAATGGGAAGCCTCATTTTTTGTTTATCATCGGTACGTCAAGTTATCCGCAAAAAGCTCGAAAAAATGCCTTAGATTACCAAATAGACTTAGTGCCAAATGTTGGCTATCCTGGGGCTGATATCCCCTTTGGCATGGGTCTAAATGGTAATACTGACCCCAACTTTTTGAGCATTCCCATTGGCAGATTGGCAACCAATAATCCGCAGACAATTTTAGATTATTTGAATAAAGTAAAAGAGCATGAAAGCTCTCCGATGGATGGGCTTTGGCGAAAAAATACGCTCCAAATGTCGGGCGGAAGGTTGGCGAGCGAACATATTTTACTGCGTAATTATACCCTCGGATTGAAAGAGATTTGTGAGAACGGTTTATTGGGGCAAAAGGTAGATTTATTAACCAAAAAAACCGACAATCCCGTTGAATTTATCAACGTAACGGAGCGAATAAACCAAGGCGTGGGTATGATTATGATGTTCGGGCATTCGGCACCTGGGCAGACGGATATGGATATTGGCTATGCCTCAAATGACCTTTTGGGCTATAAAAATAAAGGAAAATACCCCTTGGTATTGGTGAATGGATGCGATGCGGGCGACCTTTTTGCTACCCAAACTTCTTTTGGCACAGATTGGGTTAATACGCCAAATCGGGGAGCAATTTTGTTTTTGGCACATAGCAATTTGGGCTATCCGTATTACCTCAAAACGTATTCTGATGAATTGTATAATACCCAATTTGCCGACAGTTTATTTTCGGATAAACCTTTCGGAACGGTAATGATGGAGACTATAAATCGGTATTTGAAGAAGAATCCAAACGGTATTTTTGAACTTGGAAATGCCCAACAATTCACCCTCCAAGGCGACCCTGCGGTGGCACTTTTTCCTACTCAAAAACCTGATTTTGAAGTCAATAATTCCTCTATATTTCTGAGAAATGTGGATAAAAATAACATACTAAATACACTTACAGATTCTATAAAAGTAGGAATAATTATTAGCAATTTAGGGCGAATTTCTAAGCAAAAATTGAGGCTAAATCTAAAAAGAATTTATCCAAATGGCACAACGGATTCATTCGATAAAATCATCGAAAAATCTATTAATTATCAAGATACTGTTTACATAAATATTGTAAATAATAAGAGCTTAAGTCTGGGAGACAATCGTTTTGAAATAACCTTAGATACTGATAATCAAATACTTGAATTTAGAGAAAATAATAATCAGGCGAGTTTCACTTATAATTTTCCGAGTGCGAATATTGCCATACTTTCGCCCAGAGAGTTTTCGATAATAAATCAAAATGTAGTAAAATTTGTATTGCAAATTCCTGTTTCAACCACTCAAAATGCTTCGGTAATTATTGAAATAGATTCAAGTAAAAATTTTAATTCTTCTTATAAAAAAACGCTCACAAAATCCGCCTCTCCCCTACTCTATTGGCAGACAAATTTGTTGGAAAAAGACAGCACCGTTTACTACGTCAGGACACAGCTTTTGGGTGATAAAACTTGGGTA
>JANPGQ010000251.1:0-3381 GCA_031423975.1 Cytophagales bacterium
GACGATACGGTCAATAAAAAGGGCAATATTTCTTTTAGAATCGACGGTCAAAAGAGCGTCACGATGTGCTGTTAGATTAGACATAAGTTTGATTTGAGATAAGACGTTAAAGGGAGTTGAGTTTCATTAAGCAATCAAAAAAAAACCTTCACAACTACTTAGTCGTAAAGGTTTATTATCCGGTAACAAAAAATGGAAGAAAATTTGAAAAATATTTGAGGGGAGAATTAAAAAACGTATTCATCTCAGAGATTTAGAGAATTAGGATGAAGAATTTGACTTTACTCTAATCCTCTAAGTTGAATTAAAAATACTTTTGGTTGGAATCGCTAAAAACAAAAAAAGCCACTCAAATTGAGCGGCTTTAAATTTTGGTGGTCTAACAAGGATTCGAACCTTGGACCCCCTGCTTGTAAGGCAGGTGCTCTGAACCAACTGAGCTATTAAACCAAAATGATAATTTTAATGGTGGTCTAACAAGGATTCGAACCTTGGACCCCCTGCTTGTAAGGCAGGTGCTCTGAACCAACTGAGCTATTAAACCAAATGTCCTTTCGTTTAGGGACTGCAAAATTAGGGCTTCTTTGTTAATTATGCAAGCCTACACGTTTAAAAATTTCAGATTAATCTAAATATCATTGATTTTCAAATGATTAGGTTCTGAAATATTTAAGCATACCTCCGCTTCCTCAAATAATTCTTCAAAAAACCAGCCAAAGCCAACACCATTATCGGAATAATTAAATTGATTGATTGCCAATATTGACGGTCATCTTGCAGAATTGCTTTGTCCAAAGGGCGTAAAGTTATCTCTTTATTTCTTGCCGTGATTACACCGTTATCGTCCAAAAGATAGTCAATGGCGTTCAATACGAAATCTTTGTTGGCAAAAGTATTGCCTGTATATTTATCAAAACCAAGGGGTAATGGCGTATTTTGGGCTTTGTCAAAATCATTGGCTGGAATGTCTCCATCTGAACAAACAATGATTTTAGAACCTTTGCTATCGCTTTTGAAAGAGGCAGAACGTGGGTCGGATGGCAGGATTCTATTTTTGAATAATGACTCAAATTTACCTTCCAACAAAAGTCCAACGGTCTGAACACCAGCCTTGTACTGATTAGCATTGAGGTCTTTACTGGCAAAATTATAACTCATAATAGCGGGAGCATTCAGGAGTTGCGTATATTGTGAGGTCATCATCAAAGGCGTTTTCACAATTCCATTTGCCCGAACAGTATCCAAAGAGCCTACATATTTGGTATAAACTGCATCTAAATTCCTGACAATGGGCGAATTACCGAATGAATTTATCAGCGGATAATATTGCCAATCTACCAATTTGATGTTTGAATTATTCCCAAAATTGCCCACATCCAAAGGGATTTTGGCACACATCTGAGCATCTTTTATCAAGTTGGTATTCAGACGAACGCCATATTTAAACAACAAATCTTCCAGTCCCACGCTTTGTACTTGAGCCATGTTGCCATCACGAGCCACAGAATCTACTTTTACGGCATCCACAAAAAACAATGCCTTGCCCCCATTCATAATAAATTGGTCGATTTTGTATTTATCATCATCGTTGAAAGGCTGGTCGGGTTTCAAGACAAATACGGCATCCAGGCCATCCAAAGTAGGCGATTGGCGTAAATCAACGGGAAAAAGTTCGTAATTTTTCTTCAACGCTCCAATCAAATCCAACTGATTAACGGCTGGCAAATGGGTATAATTAATAAAAAAGCCAATCTTCTTTTTGCTCGAAGCCGTTACTTGTTTGATGGCAGAAGCCAATTGATATTCCACGCCTTCATACGACTGATTGAGAATCTCTTGGGGGGATGCCATTTTGTTACCCTTCAATAATAAAGTAGCAATTTCCTTGTCTTGATAAGTTAGCACTGCCCCTGGCACTATCAAAGTCTGGATTTTTCTGCCGTCTTCATTATTAAAAACATTGGTCGGTTGAATACCTTTTTCAGCCAGTTTTGCAATCTCTTGATTACGGCGTTTTTCGTCTTTATATTCATCATTGAGGTCAATGAAGGCGTATTTTATTTTCGTTCCTCCATAGACTTGAAACTCGTCTAAGGTTTCACGTACAGCATTTTCAAGGCGTTTAAAGCCAGCAGGAATACTTTTCCCCGTCAAATACACCTTTACATATACTTCATCTTGAAGATTATTTAAAAGGTTTTTAGTTGCATCGTGAATGGTATAACGTTTTTCTTGGGTAAGGTCAATTCTGAAAAAGAAGCGATTGGCTAAGATATTAATGCCAATTATTGAAATAATTACAAGAAGGATTTGAAGGACTTTGTTTTTCATTAAGTATCTGTACAAAATTAGGTTGTACAATTTTTAAGTATTTTTCTGATTTTCAAGCCAATATCTGATAGCCGACAGCTGTCAATTTTTTATCCAATGATTCCAACATTGGAACAAATCTAAGGTTTGTTCAGAAGCAACGATATTAGTCAGTTGAGAGTATGCAATCGGGATAATATATTCACCTTCTTCCATATTGAGGTAAAAATCATTCCCATGAAAATCATCTTCATCTGACTCTAAACCCACTATTTGTACAGTTTTATGTTCGACAGAGCCATCCTTTTTCTTCATTTTAGCGGTTGCCGTGAAGGGGAATTCTATATCATCGTTCATGGTGGTTATCCAGCCCACAGCAATTTCATAGTCATCATAACAATCTACCACTATTTCGTAATCAATTTTGTGTTGTATTTCTTCTTTAGTAAGCATAATACGTTATTTTTTAGGTTTTAATAATCCAAAAATAAGCAAAATCTGTAAAAAATCTTTGTTTACAATCAAAATAGTATTTTTTTGATAACAAAATTGAACAGTTATTCTTAACGAATTTATTATACTAAAAATATATTTTAAAAATAAATTATTTGCATCAATCAACACGCAGCACAACATGGAAATTCAACAAAAAGATAATGGAGAAAGAGGAATGTTTTTTGTAGAAATAGAAAGCAAAATAGTAGCCGAAATGGTTTACTCTTGGCGAGGAAACGACAGCATCATCATTGAACATACGGAAGTAGATGAAAGTTTGGAAGGAAGAGGAGTAGGTAAACAGTTAGTAAAAAAAGCAGTAGAATTTGCCCGAGAAAAAGGCATTAAAATTATTCCGATGTGCACTTTTGCCAAATCAGTTTTAAAAAAGACATCATCATACAGTGATGTTTTATAAAAAAATATTTCATTTCTGTCAATTACATGGAAACTGTCAAATTTTTACCCACGAAAAAAGGAGTTACAAATAAATGCAACTCCTTTATAATCAATAACTTAAAAACGTGGGCCCACTTGGAATCGAACCAAGCACCTACTGATTATGAGTCAGTTGCT
>JANPGQ010000252.1:0-1622 GCA_031423975.1 Cytophagales bacterium
AGAAAATCCAATCTGCTCTCATTTCGGTTTATTATAAAGACGGACTCGCTCCGATTGTTGAATTGCTTCATAAAAATGGCGTAAAACTCTATTCAACGGGTGGCACGCAGACTTTTATTGAAGAGTTGAACATCCCAGTTACGGCGGTAGAAGACCTCACGAGTTATCCCTCAATCTTTGGCGGACGAGTGAAAACCCTTCACCCCAAAGTATTCGGTGGAATTTTGTATCGTCGTGATAATCAAGGAGATATAGATACTGCCGCTCAATACGAAATCCCTTCAATTGACTTGGTTATCGTAGATTTATATCCCTTCGAGGAAACCGTGGCGAGTGGTGCTTCGGAAGATGATATTATCGAAAAAATCGATATTGGCGGTATTTCGCTGATTCGTGGAGCTGCCAAAAACTTCAATGATGTCTTGATTGTATCGTCTCGCACGCAATATGCGGAGGTGCTTTCTATTCTGGAAAACAAAAACTGCCAAACCGATTTATCCGACCGCAAGCGTTTTGCGATGTTGGCATTTGGTACATCTTCGCATTATGATACTGCCATTCATGCGTATTTTAATGGTAATAAAACGGATATTTACGATTTTAAATCGTTACCTCAAAATGGACTTCGTTACGGAGAAAACCCGCATCAATCTGCCACTTTCTATGGTGATTTAGCTTCTCTTTTTGATAAACTGCACGGCAAGGAAATCTCTTATAATAATTTGGTGGATGTGGACGCTTGTATCACTTTATTAGATGAATTTGAGGAAACCTCTTTCGTGATTATCAAGCACACCAATGCTTGTGGTGTGGCTACGGGTGCGACCGTACACGAGGCATACAAAAATGCTTTTGCTTGCGATACTATTTCTGCTTTTGGTGGTGTTTTAGCTACTAACGGAACGGTTGATAAAGCCGCCGCCGAGGAAATGAACTCACTTTTCTTCGAGATTCTGATTGCTCCTGCATACACAGAAGAGGCTTTGGAAGTGTTGAAATCAAAGAAAAACCGTATTTTATTGGTTCGCAAGCCAGTTGCTTTTGGTAAGAAAATGTTTAAGACTTTGTTGAACGGAGTTTTGGAACAGGATAAAGATTTAGTAACCGAAAAAATTGCCGACTTTAAGACGGTAACCCAAAAAGCTCCGACCGAATCAGAATTGAAAGGCTTAGAATTCGCTCTGAAAATCTGTAAACATACCAAATCAAACACCATTATTTTAGCCAAAGAAGGACAGCTTTTAGCCAGCGGCGTTGGACAAACTTCACGAGTGGATGCCCTAAAACAAGCCATCGAAAAAGCCAAAGAATTTGGTTTTGATTTACAAGGTGCGGTGATGGCTTCGGATGCGTTTTTTCCATTTCCAGACTGCGTAGAGATTGCACACAACGCAGGTATTACGGCAGTTACGCAACCAGGAGGTTCGATAAAAGATAAAGATTCAATTGCTTATTGTGATGCCAATGGTGTGGCAATGGTGATGACGGGAATTCGTCATTTTAAACATTAAAATATAAATGAAACTTCCCGAAAGTAAAAAGAACTTTCGGGAAGTTTTCTATCTACACAATCCTCAACTTCGCAAAGCTCAACAGCAAAGTCTTCTCTCCAATTGTCCCTT
>JANPGQ010000253.1:0-5838 GCA_031423975.1 Cytophagales bacterium
ATTTGACGGTTTGGAATTGTGGGAATAGATTACCAGGGGTAACCGATACCGTAAAAATTGTGGCGGGTCATGTGATTACGTTAAATATAAATGCCCAAATAAAAGCCTTGAATGTTTTTGGGAATTTGGTTTTTCAGGCGGGGAAGGTTTTGAGCTATTGATTTATTTTTTGGTTCAGAGTAAACGGTAAAAGGTGAACGGTTTTAAGCAAACAAAAATGCTCATAACGATAATTATGAGCATTTTACTTTTGAATTTTCTCTTCTTGGGATGAATAAATCGTTTACCGTTTACCCTTCACCGTTTACCAAGAATATCTCCCTCAAAATCGCCTCCGTATCTTCTCCCAAAAGTGGTGCTGCCCATGAAGGTTTGGCTTGGGTTTCAGAGAATTTCAAAGGTATGCCAATACTTTTTAATTTCCCTGCTGTGGGATGTTCAGTTTCAATAATCATCTGACGTTCAAGGAGATGTGGGTCATTTTCTAAGTCTTCCAGTCCATAAATGGGGCTAATCAAAAGGTCATTTTCAAAACCAAATTGTACCCATTCTGCCTGATTTTTTTCTAAAAATAAACCACCAATCAAATTCTTGAAACTTTGTAATTGTTCAGTATTCTGAGGAACCATAAACATTTTCCAGTCGGGTTTATGAGTCAAATCACAAAATTTACTCCAAAACTTTGGTTCTAATGTTCCTAAGGCAATATATTTTTTATCTTGACATTCGTAAACGCCATAGTTGGGCATCCCACCCGAAAGCGGTAACGTTCCCCTGACTTGTGCTTGAAGTGTAGCAGAATAAGAAGCATAAGATACTGACAACAAAGGCATTACGGCATCAGTCATTGACACATCTACGTGCTGACCTACGCCCGTGTGGGTACGTGCGTGCAAAGCCGAAAGCGTAGCAATTACACTCATGTACGAACCGCCCGCAATATCCGCCAACTGCACGCCAGGTATTATGGGGGCTTCGTCAGGATTGCCCGTGATGCCCAAAATCCCTGCGTAACTGATGTAGTTCAAATCATGCCCTGCCAAATGGGCGTAGGGTCCCGTTTGTCCGTAACCCGTTACGGAAACGTAGATTATTTTCGGATTTATGGCTTTGGCGGCTTCGTAGCCAATGCCCAATTTATCCAAAAACTGTGGTCGAAATTGCTCCACAACCACATCGGCAGTTTTGATGAGTTCAAAGAAAATCTTTCGCCCTTCTTCCGATTTATAGTCCAACAGCATACTCCTTTTGGAACGATTATACGCCAAATAATTAACTGATTCACCTCCCACAAAAGGCGGAAACATCCTGACGTAATCGGGAGCGTTGGGGTCTTCAATTTTAATAACCTCTGCTCCCATATCTGCCATCAGCATCGTACCCAAAGGTCCTGGCAATAAGCGAGTTAAGTCTAGAATTCGGATGCCTTGGAGCGGACCAGTTTGGGGTTTTCGGGTTTGGGATTGCATGGAATAAGTTTCGTAAAATGCTAATCACAAAAATAGGTCAAAGAATTTAATTCCTTGACCTATTTTGAATTATTGATTTAATGAGCCTTCAAATTCGGAAAGACAAATATATTATCATTTTTATTCAATATTACTCCGAAGCAATCTCCATCAAATGAGTAATTTGCGTAATCACTTCCACATTATCGGGGCAATCAATATCTTGTCCAACTACTTGATAACCAGTAAGTAATATCTTAACGTTTGGCAATTCTTTGGCTAATTTATACACGTAGCGTTGGATTTCGTCTTGACCTGGCACGGTGGTAATCACCGAGAAAACGTAATCAGGTTTATGCAAAGCACAAGCAAAAACCAGTTCACTAAAAGGCAAACTCTGCCCTAAATAAATCACTTTGTTTTGGCGTGAACGAGCAATATAATTACCGAAAAGCAGACTAATTTCGTGCATTTCGCCTTCGGGTAAATACATCAAATATTTTTTTGCCCCAAGACGTAGAGATGGCAACTGTCCATCAATGGCAACGATGAGTTTTTGGCGAATGAGATTAGAAATAAAATGCTCTTGGGCAGGACCAATTGACCCCGTAATCCAAAGCGTACCTATGCGGCTCAGAAATGGGTAAATGATATTAACCATCATGTTCTCAAAGCCAAATTGGAGCGTATTAGTACTTACAATCTTCTCAAAGCGTTCTTCGTCCAAGTCCAACATCGAAATTGTGAGGGCATGAATTTGGTCTGGGTAATTTAATTGCTTATTCGAAATAGACATTACTTCTTTGGACATCTCATCGGCTTCCATTTTGGAAATCTCTGAAATTTTATAGCCGTGATCTTTCAAAAGAGCAATGTTCAATACCAATTTCAAGTCCTTATCGTCATAAGTACGGATATTGGTGTCCGTCCGTTCTGGTTTCAGAATGTCGTAACGTTGTTCCCAAATGCGAAGTGTATGTGCCTTGATGCCCGAAAGCTGTTCAAGATCTCTGATTGAATAAATGCTCATGTCTTATTGTACAATATAGCAAATTTAAAATGTTTAATTCAAATTTTGCAGTTTAATTTGTCATAAACAATAACATTATGTTTAACAAAATGTTTTAAATCTTTAAACAAACCAGATTTTGCTTAAACAAAACGTTGGAAAATAGAGATGGAAATAAAGAAGAGAAATTGTAAAAAAAGAAGCAATAAAGCCAAAGGATTTACTTTTAAAAACTTAGCATTCAAGAAAAAATAAATGAGTACAAAAGAAAGCAAAAACCACGCTTGGAAGTTTTGAACAGGGATTTTATCTGATTGCCAATGCCAAAAATCTAAGTTAATTGCCACGGGTTCAATCAAGTAATCCAAGCCCACCATCAGCATTGATGCTACGATAGATTGGATAAAAAATGAGGTAAAAAATGATTTATGGTTGAGGTTTGAAAATAGAGTACTTACACTTACCGATGAACAATACACTAACAACAACCAGTTCGCCCCAATCACCAAAGGAACATCAAATAACTGCGTTCCAAGGGTTTGTCCATACCAATATTTACCGAAAATTTCACCCGTATGCACGCCCGCCACTTCTATAAGAAAGCCCGATAAAAAAATAAATGTAGCCGTGAAAATAAATGACTTATTGAAATCTTGATGAAAGAAAAGAAGCAAAATTAAAGAAACCCAAAGATTGAGAGGGGAAGCAAGTTTAAAGTAAGGTTGTGTGTAAGGAATTAACAAACCAATCGTTCCTGCAAGGTACATCAGTATAATTACCATGAAAGTAATTTTACGATATTTGACGGTTATGAGAGATTGGAGATTCATTTTAGATAATAGTATAACACAAAAAAAGCCTTGTCTGTTCGACAAGGCTTTCGGCAGGAAGATGGGGCTCGAACCCACGACCCTCGGCACCACAAACCAATACTCTAACCAACTGAGCTACATCCTGCGTGTATTTTGGGACTGCAAAATTAGTTAATAATTGATAATTAACAATGGATAGTTAAGAAATTTTTCAAAAAAATATGCTTCAAACTATTAACCGTCAATTATCAATTATTCATTATCAATTAAATTGCAGCCTTATAGCGTGCTTCTGCACCATTCCAATCCACTACGTTCCAGAAAGCATCAATGAAATCTGGGCGTTTGTTTTGGTATTTCAAATAATATGCGTGTTCCCAAACGTCTAAAGCCAAAATTGGAGTTCCTTTTGCCTCAGCTAAATCCATCAAAGGATTATCCTGATTTGGGGTTGAAGAAATAGCTAATGAGCCATCTGCTTTCACGATTAACCACGCCCAGCCCGAACCAAAACGACCAATACCTGCTTTTTTGAATTCTGCTTTGAGGTTATCAAATGAACCAAAAGTAGCATCAATAGCCGTTGCCAATGTACCTACCGGCAAACCGCCAGCGTTTGGTGCAAGGATATTCCAAAAGAAAGTATGATTCCAATGTCCACCGCCATTATTACGAACTGGTGCAGGAAGTGTACTTATTTTAGACAATAATTCTTCGATTGATTGTCCTTCCAAATCTGTACCAGCTACTGCTGCATTAAGGTTTGTAACATAAGCATTGTGATGACGGTCATGGTGAATTTCCATGGTCAATGCATCGAAATGAGGCTCTAAGGCATCATTTGCGTAAGGTAAAGGGTCTAAGACGAAAGCCATTTTTTTGAGTTTTAAATTGCTGTAAGCTATAAGCGATAGGCTTTAAGCTACTATTTTGAAAAATAAGATAATTCTATTTGCCGTGATCTGTAAGAACCATATAACGGTAATAATCACTATCCAAAAACTACGAAAAGCATAATTAAGTTCTAAGATTGGTGAAAAATCGTTTTAAAATTTCTTCACAATCGGCTTGAAGTACCCCCGTAGAAATTTGGGTTTTGGGGTGAATGACGGGTGGTTGAACTCTTTGGCAACCCCGTTTTTCATCAGAAGCTCCCCAAACAATTCTACCAATTTGCGACCAGAAGATTGCTCCTGCACACATTACACAGGGTTCAAGGGTAACGTATAAGGTGCAGTTTTTCAGATATTTAGCCCCCAATTTATTACTGGCAGCAGTGAGAGCCAACATTTCGGCATGGGCAGTAACATCTTGGAGTTTTTCGGTTTGATTATACCCTTTAGCAATGATATGATTCTGACAAACCACCAATGCCCCAACAGGTATTTCATCTTCGTCAAAAGCTAATTCAGCTTGTTGGAGGGCAAAGTGCATGAAGTATTCGTCAGAGAACATTTTTGTAGATTTCTTTCATTTGAACGGTGTACGAATCTATCACAACGGCATCTTCCATTTTGTCATAATCCACGTTCAGCCAAACTGTACCATCATCCGAACGAACATAAGAGTAAATCAAGGCTTCGTATTGATTGATAAGTATAATCTGTTTTACAGAGGGAATTTTTTTGTAATTATGAAGTTTAGTCGTGAAATCATAACGCCCTGTTGAGGCAGATAAAACTTCAATGATGATGTATGGATTCTCTAACTCTGTTTGGGCTTTATCTCTAAAAGTAGGTTTGCCAGAAACAACAGTTACATCTGCTTGATGAAAATTGGTTTGCTCTGGAATGACAATTCCAAGGCTACTACCCAAGACATAAAAATTAGGTTTATCGTTATATATATTTCCTAAAATTCTGCTAAGTGTACTCACTATTAATTCATGAAAAAAAGAAGCAACTCCCATCAGTACAATGTTTCCGTTTATATATTCAACTTTGTTATATTCTGTTTCGGATAAAAAGTCCAAAAATTCATCGTAAGTAGCTGGAATAACTACTGCTTCACCTGCGGAAAGCATTTTTTTGTCTGCTTCGGAAATATGTATTTTTTCAAGTAATTCCATATTTTTATTACGTTTATTATCTCATTTTAGAAATCTAAACTCATGTTTTCTCTGATTTTCAAGCTGATAGCCGACAGCTATTTAACCTCTAATGTACGCCTTATTCCTCAAATAAAAATCCACTAAAACCAAAGCCGCCATTGCTTCTACGATGGGTACGGCTCTTGGTACAACGCATGGGTCGTGGCGACCTTTGCCCGAAACTGTTACTGAATTGCCTTCTGCATCTACACTTTCTTGGTCAATCATAATGGTGGCTACGGGTTTAAAGGCTACTCTAAAATAAATATCTTCTCCATTTGAAATTCCGCCTTGAATCCCACCTGAGTGATTGGTTTTTGTTCTAACTCGCTCATTTTCATCTAAATACATTTCGTCATTATGTTCCGAACCGTACATTTCTACCCCTTCAAAACCACTGCCGTATTCAAAACCTTTCACGGCATTGATGCTCAACATGGCTTTACCCAATTCGGCATGAAGTTTATCAAAAACTGGCTC
>JANPGQ010000254.1:0-14374 GCA_031423975.1 Cytophagales bacterium
AACAAAAAAGCAAAAAGAAGCTCAATCAAAATATGACGCAACGCAATCGTATTCACTTACGCAAGCCGCTGAGATTTTGAAAGAGATTTCATATACGAAATTCGATTCTTCAGTAGATATCGACGTTCGTTTGGGGGTTGACCCTCGTAAAGCCGACCAAATGGTTCGTGGCGTAGTTGCTTTGCCTCATGGAACAGGAAAAGATGTACGAGTTCTCGTACTTTGTACTCCTGATAAAGTAGAGGAAGCAAAAGCGGCAGGTGCAGACCACGTTGGTTTGGACGACTATATCCAACAAATCGAAAAAGGTTGGACGGATATTGACGTAATTATCACAATGCCAACAGTAATGGCGAAACTCGGTCGTTTAGGTCGTGTTTTAGGACCACGTGGATTGATGCCAAACCCAAAATCGGGAACGGTAACTTTGAACGTAGGACAAGCCGTTACAGAGGTGAAGGCTGGTAAAATCGACTTCAAGGTTGATAAAACTGGTATCATTCACGCCTCAGTAGGCAAGGTTTCATTCACACCTGAGAAATTAGCTGAAAATGCTCAGGAGCTTATCAACACTTTGTTGAAGTTGAAACCATCATCAGCCAAAGGAACTTATGTGAAGTCAGTAAATTTGTCTTCTACAATGTCTCCAGGCGTTAAAATTGACCAAGGAACAGTTAAAGGTTTGTAATCATGACAAAAGAAGAAAAAGGTGTAATCATCCAAGAGTTGAGCGAAAAGTTCGCTGCTACTCCATACTTCTACATCACTGATACAGGTGGTTTGACGGTTGCAGAAGTTAATGTGTTCAGAAGAATGTGTTTCCAACGTGGTTTTGAGTATCGTGTCGTTAAAAATACGCTTATCGCAAAGGCATTAGAAACAACAGGCGTTGATTATTCATCATTCAACGATACAGTTTTCAAAGGTTTATCAGGTATTATTTTCTCGCCAGAGAATCCTAAAACTCCTGCTAAATTGATTAAAGATTTCAAGAAAGAAGTTGGCAAGACTAAAATCACTTTCAAGGGTGCATCTATCGAAGGTGGATTGTACATCGGAGAAGACCAATTAGTAGCTCTTGAAAACGTGAAGTCGAAGCAAGAAATGATTGGAGAAATCATTGGATTGTTACAATCACCAGCGAAAAACGTTATCTCTGCTCTTCAAAGCGGTGGACAAAAATTGTCTGGTATCTTGAAAACTCTTTCGGAAAAAGAAGGATAATATTAGTGAACAATTGATAGTGAATAATTAACAGTTTTTAGTATTTCACCAATTGTTCAAAATTAAAAAATTAATTCACAAAATCGTAAACAATAAAAAACTTAATACAATGGCAGATTTAAAAGCATTCGCTGAACAATTAGTAAATTTAACAGTAAAAGAAGTAAACGAATTAGCAGCAATTTTGAAAGACGAGTATGGCATTGAGCCTGCTGCGGCTGCGGCTGTAATGGTAGCTGGTGGTGGCGGTGCAGAAGCTGCTGAAGCTCCTGCTGAACAAACATCATTTGATGTAATCTTGAAAGCTGCTGGTCCATCTAAATTGGCAGTAGTTAAATTGGTGAAAGACTTGACAGGTCTTGGCTTGAAAGAAGCTAAAGATTTAGTTGATGGAGCTCCAAAAGCTGTTAAAGAAGGTGTTTCTAAAGACGAAGCTGAAGGTTTGAAAAAATCATTAGAAGAAGCTGGTGCTGAAGTTGAAGTTAAGTAATTAACGGATATTATTCTTTAAAAAGAGCTATAACCTTTGGGTTGTGGCTCTTTTTTTGTATGTAATTGAGTTAATATAAAATTTGAACTTTGATGAATAAAATTTGTTGAAAATACCTAAATTAGCGGTTCAAACATCTTAAACTTAATAAAATTTAATTATGGAACTTCTTAGTATTCTTGAACCAACATTTGGTCTTGTTGCATGGCAACTTTTTATGATAACAATTTTACTTTTAGGTGTAGTTGCAATTATTGATATTGCCATCAACAAATTTGAAAATAATCAAAAAATGGTTTGGCTTCTAATTTGTTTTTTACTCCCTTTTGGAGGGTTAATCTACTTCTTAAATGGTAGGAAACAACGAATTAAAGTTTTATGAAAAACCTTCTTTCTGCCTCAGATTTAGTCGTTATCGGTGCTATCTGGATTGAACACCAAGATGGTTCAGAACGCTTTTTAGGAAAAGGTAGAATTCAATTATTAGAACTCATTATTGAACATGGTTCTATTTCTAAGGCTGCCAAAGCGATGGAAATGTCCTATAAACGAGCCTGGGATTTGATTAATTCTATGAATTCACAAGCCATTAAACCCTTCGTAATTACACAAACAGGTGGTAAAAGTGGTGGTGGAACAGTTGTAACTCCCGAAGGTCTTCAAGCTATTGAAGATTATAAAGCCCTTCAAAGTCGCTTTCAAGCATTTCTTTTCGCTGAAAATCAAAAATTGTAGAGCGTGCTTCCAACCTCTCAAAATATTTACAGGTTAAAACCTGTGGTACTGCATAAAACTATTCGCTATATTTGTAGAAATATAACGAATTTATGGATTCAACTCTCCTTCTATTACTCCCAATCTTGGCACTTGTTGCATTTTTGTATTCATCCGTTGGTCATGGTGGGGCAAGTGGCTATTTGGCGGTTATGGCAATTGTGGGCATCGCTCCTCCGCTCATGAAATCTTCGGCATTGATTATGAACCTTGCCGTTTCACTGTTTTCATTTTATGGGTTTTATCGAGCTGGTTTTTTTAAACTCAAATTATTCTTGCCATTCGCCATAGCCAGTATACCTATGGCATATTTGGGTGGCACTATGACACTTTCTGATTCCATTTATAAGAAAATATTGGCCGTTTGTATTCTTATTTCTATTGCTCGTTTATTATATCAATTTAAGCAGGAAGAAACCGAAAATAAGGAAGTACCCCTATGGGCCGGACTTACGGCTGGCGGTGTAATTGGTTTAATATCAGGCATGATTGGCATTGGTGGTGGTATTATTTTGAGTCCGCTGATGCTTTTGATGAAATGGGCAAAACTCAAAGAAACCGCTGCCGTTTCAGCACTTTTTATCTTCGTGAATTCTTTATCAGGATTATACGGACAGATTATAAAAGGTGGTTTTCAAATTCCAGAAAACCTGCAATGGGCGATTTTGGCAACGATTTTTGGAGGATTATTGGGTTCATATTTCGGTAGTCTGAAATTCAATTTACCTACGCTTCGGTATATGTTGGCACTCGGTTTAGTTATCGCTTCAGCGAAGTTGATTTTTACTTAATTGTCTAAATTGAAGAAGTTGTAATAATTTCTTCAATTTTTTTACCTATCGCTATATTCTGTAAAATATAACGAATTTAATATGAAACACAAATACTTACTTTTTACCCTTCTTTTGGCAAGTTTGACGGTAAAAGCACAGAAAAAAACGCAACAAATTGTTTATAAAGATACCACCAGACAATTATCAGAAGTGGTGGTAACGGCTTCTCGCACGCCCGAAAATATCTTGAAATCGCCCATTAGCATTGCTTTGTTGGATAATAGAGCCATTCAAAATTCTGCTGCTCCTTCGTTTTATGATGCCCTCGAAAATATTAAAGGGGTTCAATTACTGACCCCAAGTTTGGGCTTTAAGGTTTACAATACTCGTGGATTTCCCAATCCTACCAATGTCCGTTTTGTGCAATTGGTGGATGGAGTGGATAACCAAGCTCCGCATGTTGGTTCGCCCATTGCGAGTGCCTTAGCTCCCACTGATTTGGATGTTGATAAAGTGGAAATTCTGCACGGTGCGGCTTCGGCATTATACGGGATGAATGCCTTGAATGGATTGGTAAATATTTTTTCTAAAAACCCTTTTGATTATCAAGGACTTAGCTTTCAACAAAAAACTGGAGCAAACCATTTTGGTGATAATAATTTATCTGTGCAGGTTTTTAGTGAAAGTAATATTCGTTGGGCAAAGGCTTGGAGTAACGTTTTTGCCACGAAAATCAACTTTGAATATTTAACAGGTTATGACTGGATTTCGGATAATAATACCGACTTGAATCTGAATGGGAATGCAACGCTAAATCTTTTCGGAGTGGATAATCCCGCTTTTGACGGTATTAATTCTTATGGAAATGAATCATCGAATAGAAGAACTTTGACCTTAGATGGAAAGCGTTATTCAGTTGCCAGAACAGGATATTTGGAAAAAGAAATTGCGGATTTTTCACTCAAAAATATCAAGGGTGATGTTAGTTTATTCGTGCGTCCTAAAAAGAACTGGGAGGTTTCTTATACTTATCGCTTCGGGATTTTGGATAATCTTTACCAACGAACCAACCGTTTTAGGTTAAATGATTATCGGATTGACCAACACAGTTTTAGTTTGAAATCGCCTTCCATCACTGCCAAAGCCTATATGACGCACGAAAACACAGGACAATCTTATAATATTCGCTCGATGGCGGAAAATATTGACCGTAGTTTTAAGTCGGACGATAAATGGTTTGCTGATTTTACCACGCAATACAACGCCAATACCAAAGCGGGAATTGTGGCTACACAAGCCTTACAAAATGCTCGGAATGAGGCAGATAAAGGTCGTCCGCAACCGCATACGGCAGAATTTGATGCCTTAATCAAGAAATTAGGCGACATTAATAATTGGGATATTGGGGCAGCATTACGAGTTCAGTCTTGGTTGTATCACGTAGAAGCGCAGGCAGATATTACGCAAGAATGGTTGAAAAGTATTCGAGAAAAATGGGGATTGAGTATTTTGACAGGTTTTGATTTTAGAACATTTGAAGTAGTCCCCGATGGTAATTATTTTATCAATCCTGTTGAGGCAGACAAAAATCTGACTTATCAAAAAACGGGTGGTTTTGTACAATTGACAAAACTGATTTTTGACGGAAAACTAAAAATTAATGGGTCGTTGAGAGCCGATAAAAACCAATATTTTAATTTACGTTGGAATCCGAGATTGGCAATGGTTTATTCTCCTTCCGATGACCATAATATTAGAATTTCTTACCAAAATGCGTATCGTTTTCCGAGTCTTTTTGAGGCTTTTTCAAATGTAAATAGTGGTGGTGTAAAACGAGTGGGCGGTTTACCAATCATGTCGAATGGAATTTTTGAAAACTCTTATTTCAAGACTTCGATTGATGCTTTTCAAACGGCAATTACCAACGATGTCAATAAAAATGGGCTAACAACTGCCCAAGCCGTCATTAAAAATGAAAATCTTTTAAAGGAAAATGATTATACCTACCTGCAACCCGAATCAGTAAATAGCATTGAAATCGGCTACAAAGGACTTTTCTTTGATAAACGATTGTACCTTGACGTTGATTTTTATTATAATCAATACCAAAATTTCATGGCACAGGTTGAAACCAATTTGCCCCTCACCAAAAGCACCAATCTCGATTCACTCGCTTTTGCTTTTAATGACAAAAATAAAAACCAACGCTACCGATTATGGACAAATTCTAAGACAACGGTTTTTAATTACGGGTCAAGCATTGGCTTGCGTTATCGAGCGTACAAAGATTTTATTATCTCAGGAAATGCTTCTTACGCTCAATTGAACAGCAAAACGAATAATGATGGATTGGAAGAATCATTCAATACGCCACGATGGATTATGAATGTATCGGTAGGAAATCGGAAAATTACGGAGCGTCTGGGCTTTAATCTAAACCTAAAATGGCAAGAGGCTTTTTTATGGCAATCGTCCTTAGCAACGGGAAATGTGCCTGCATACTCAACGCTTGATGGGCAAGTTACTTATGCTTTACGTGTGCAGAATATGACCTTGAAATTAGGCGGAACAAATTTACTCAATCAATATTATTACAACTTTTTGGCAGGACCAAGTGTGGGTGGATTTTACTATTTGACAGTAAATTTGAATCTGTAATATCAAAAAAGCCGTCTCAAATTCGATTGAAACGGCTTTTTACTTATGTATTTACAATCTTATTCCACAGGAAAAGGATAATCTTCTACATAAACATCGGTATAAATTTCCTTTGGGTCTGGATAAGGAGATTCTTCGGCAAACTTTACGGAGGCTTCTACTCTTACCTTAATTTGGGCATCAATGGCTGCCAAATCTTCTTCGGTAGCAATACCATTTTCTAAGATTGACTGTTTAACCTGTTCGATTGGGTCACGCATTTTGTAGGCTTCAACTTCTTCTTTGGTACGGTATTTTTGAGGATCAGACATCGAATGTCCTCTGTAACGATAGGTCTTGAATTCTAAGAAAGTCGGTCCTTCACCTGCTCTGGCACGGTCGGCGGCTCTGGAAACTGCTTCGTGAATCGCTTCAACGTTCATGCCATCAACGGGTTCGGAAGGCATATCATACGATTCGCCGATGGTGTATAAATCTGTTACATTTGAAGTACGAGTTACGGATGTTCCCATGGCATAACCGTTATTTTCTACCACGAAAATACAGGGTAATTTCCAAGTCATTGCCATGTTGAAGGCTTCGTGCAATGCTCCTTGACGAACGGCACCATCACCAAAATAACAGATGGCTACGTTTCCTGTTTTGTTATATTTTTCGGCAAAAGCTAAACCTGCACCCAAAGGAATTTGAGCTCCTACGATACCGTGTCCACCCACAAAGCCTACTGATTTATCAAAAATGTGCATTGAACCACCTTTCCCTTTAGAAATACCCGTTGCTTTTCCGAATAATTCAGCCATGATAGTGTTTGGGTCAGACCCCAAAGCTAATGGAATACCGTGGTCACGGTAAGCGGTGATGTATTTATCACCATCTTTCAAAGCAGATTTTGCTCCTGATGAACAAGCCTCTTGCCCAATATACAGGTGACAAAAGCCTTTGATTTTTTGTTGTCCGTACAACTGCCCAGCCCGTTCTTCAAATTTACGTTGAAGTACCATCGACTCGTACCAGTACATATAAGTCTCTTTCGAGTATTTTACTTTGTTTTCAGCTTTCTTTGCCATCTTTTACAATTGTGAATGAGTAAATGAGCGAATGAATTGAGGTTAGTATTCTCATTCGTTCAGATTTGCAATTTGATTACAAATATATATTAGATTGGTATTCCAACGAATCTGCCGTTAATTTGTACTACGAAATTACGACAAAACAGATAATAGACAAAGTGTTTTTACTTATTAAGTGTTAGGATATAAAAATACCATATTTAGCAACTGTATAGGTGAATTAACGGTTTACTATAAATGATTGTTTAACATAAAAAAATAGAAATTATTGGCAGTGTAGAAAATAAAAAAGGGCTAAAATGAAGTCTTAAACCATTTTTAGCCCTAATAATTTGAACTTAACTTTACCCTCGTTTAATGGCACGCAGTAAGGCTATAAGTACAATTGCTCCTACAACGGAAGTAATTAACACGCCAAAAGTGCCACCGAAATGAAGATTGAGTATCCCGAAAAGCCATCTGCCTACCCAACCACCAACGATTCCTAAAATAATATCAACGATGATTCCGTAACCATCTCCTCGCATGATAAGTCCAGCCAACCAGCCAGCAATACCTCCAATAATTAAGCTTAATATCATATTTTTTTAGTTTAAGGGTTTGTAATAGTGAACAAATGTCGACAAATATTTAAAGTACAATTTCAAAATATTTGTCTAAAATTAAAGTTAAAAAATCATACCAGTGTTTTATGTACTTACAAAAAATTAGTTTAACCCATTTTAAAAGTTATGAATACGATACTTTCGAGTTTTCGGAACGGGTAAATTGTGTGGTTGGAGAAAATGGTACTGGCAAAACTAATCTTTTAGATGCCATTTATTTCTTGGCATTAACGAAAAGTTCTATTTCAAATCAGGATGCTTTAAGTATCAATCATGAGATGGATTATATGATGATTGAAGGTAGTTTCTCGATGCGTCCGACGCTTCGGTTTGATGTTCGGAGTTCGATGTTTGGCAATGACGAAATTGACGTAGAAAAAAAAACCGAACCGAAGCGTCGGACGCATCAAACATCGAACATCGAACATCTAATAACTATTTCAATACAGCGTGGGCAAAAAAAAGCAGTGCTTCGTGATAAAAAGGCTTATGAACGGATTTCTGAGCATATCGGGAAGTTTCCAGTGGTGATGCTTTCGCCTAATGATACAGATGTGATACGGGATGGAAGTGAGGAAAGACGTAAGTTTTTTGATGGCGTAATGGCTCAGTTAAACTCCGAATATTTGGAAAATCTGTTGCAGTATAATCGACTTTTATTGCAAAGAAATTCACTGTTGAAACAGTTTGCCGATAGAAATTATACAGATGATTTGCTTTTAGATGTATATTCTGACCCTTTGGTAGAAGTTGGCTTAAAACTGTACCAATCTCGTAATCAATTTATTACAGAATTTTTACCCATTTTTAAAAAGCACTACGCCACGCTATCAGATGCTCGTGAGGAAGTGGAAATGATTTACGAGTCGGAAGTGGGGGCGGAGAATTTTGCTCAGGTTTTCAGAAGAAATCGTCAGCGAGATTTGGCGGCTCAACGTACTACGATGGGAATCCATAAAGATGATTTTATCTTTGAAATCAATAGCTTTACGCTTCGCAAATTTGGCTCGCAAGGACAGCAAAAATCCTTTGTGATTGCCTTGAAATTGGCACAGTTCGAGATGCTTTCTCAACAAAAAGGCTTCCCTCCTATCCTATTATTAGATGATATTTTCGATAAACTCGACGACCGCCGTATTCAGCAATTAATAAAAATGATGGTTGATGGCACGTTCTCGCAGGTTTTCATCACCGATGCTCGACCAGAAAGAACGCACCAACTGCTTGATGATTTGGGTGTTGAGGTGAAGTATTTTGAGATTGGGAAGTGATTTACACCTTCTTCGCAGGATTCCCAAAAACAGTTTCCCGTGCCTTCACACTTTCCACCACTACAGACCCCGCTCCTATTCTTGCTCCTTTGCCAATTTTTACGCCACTAATAATGGTTACGCCCGTACCAATAAAAGCATTGTCTTCAATCGAAACGCCTGAACCAATAGTGCTTCCTGCTCCAATTTGGACATAATCGCCAATTTCTGCATCAAAATCTATCAAGACTTTACTTTGCAAAATATTATGGTTTCCAACCTTCGCTCGTGGGTTAATGATGGCTCCTGCGGCTATCAAATTACCATGACCGAGTGCAACCGTTGAGGAAATTGTGGCTTGGTCGTGAACAGCATTTACGGGTTGAACTTTACGCACTTCAAGGAGCATTTCAACGATACTTTTTCTTAATTTGGCATCGTCTGTTGCCACAAATGCTTCACATTTTTTACCGATAAGTTTAGTAAAACCTTCATCATCAGTATCTCCCATCACGATTACATCATCAATTAGGGTATTATGTAGTTCTTTATTATCGTCTAAAAAAGCGTAAACTACTACTTCGTTACGTTTAAAAATATCAAGGGCAACAGCCCCTAAGCCATTTGCTCCAAAAATTATTACTGGATTTTGCATATTTTGTTTTTAGTATATTTGATGGCACACGGATTTAACGGATTGGACCGCAGCGGCGGACCGCACGGATATTTTTTTAACGATAAGTAATCCGTGTCTAATCCGTTAAATCCGTGTGCCGTACTATTGAATTACGCCATTTTTTATTGTATAAATTATTTCCCCATCTTTAACTAACTGAAAATCAGCCTTTGAACCTAACCCTATTTCTTTTTCTGAAATGATTTCTAAGCCTTTTGCCTCAATTTCGTCCGTTCCAAAAAATACTGACATATCGCCAATTTCCTCGATTTCAGAAGTTGTTGTAAAATAGTCTTTTCCCTTCACAGGTCGCTCGGTGCGATTAATGGCTAAATCAGTTTTGAAAGTTGTTTCCCCTTTTTTGATGGTAACATTTCTAATAATTAAATCAAAAATGGCTCGGCTATTTTCGGGTAATTTATCGTATTCTTTTAAATCATTTTTTTGATACGAATTACTCGCAATTGATTGTAAACCAGTTAGTAAAGCCACAAAATTGAGTTTGCGAATGTACTGTTTTTCAGGGTCATCTTTTCGCCCGCCCGATTCTACCAAAATTAAAGTTGTTCCCCATTTTTGGATATTATCGCCAAAGGCACGGGGTTCAAATTCGGACGACCAACGCCCTACCATATTCGGAATAAACTCCTGCACGGCTTGATTCATACCCACAATTACCTGTATCGCTCGTTTGCGAGTCGGATTGATTTCTTCGGCTTCATTAAAAGCAGTTGCCAAAAATGACATCGTGGCTAAGTTACCTGATTTCCCAACGGAATATCTCCGATGTTTATCGTGTAAATTGAAGGCAAAATCAGGTTTTAGGTCGAAAATCAATTGTTTCAACATCCTTCCCTCGGGGGTTTGAAGTACCAAAGCGTCTCGGTTCATATCAATTCCCAAAGCCGTGTAGCGTGTCCAAGCCTCTGCCCCGTCAGGATTTAACATTGGAATAAAATAAAAGGTGCATTTTTTGAGTAATTCAGTTCTGAGATTCTCTAATTCGGGGTCGGTGGTGAGCTTTGATTTATTGGTTTTATTTTCCAAGAAATTAAAAATATCCACCATCGCCATCGTGGCAGTTGGTTCATCACCGTGCATCTGCGACCATAGCATGACCTTCGTTTTGCCCGTACCACATTTTATCAAATAAATTTCTCGCCCTTCCGAAGACTTTGTAGCCAAAGATACTTCAAACAGCTTATTTTGTCCTAAACTATCAATCCGATTTATCAGAGTTTGATACCCAAAACGGCGTTTAGTAATGGTTTTTTCACGAAAATTATCGTGTGCATCGTGTAACTTATGACCAAGATTTTGAGCGTATGTTTTTGATAATAAATTCATGGAAAGAAAAATTATTAAAGTTAATTTCGTGGCTAATTGTACCACAGGCTTTAGCCTGTAATCGGAGTCCAATTGACAGGCTAAAGCCTGTGGTACAAATATCTTCTTCATACTTTTGCCAAAGTTAAACCTCCAAAAGTTGCCAAAATACACAATACTACATTTAGCAAAACATTCAATAATGCTTCGGGAAGTCGATTGTTTTGAATCAGTTGGAGCGTATCATTCGAGAAAGTGGAAAAGGTACTGAACCCTCCACAAAAACCAATGGCAATAAAGGCCCTATAATTAGGATTTACAAGGGTTTTAGCTTCAAACATTCCAACTAAAATACCCAAAACAAGGCTCGCCAGTACATTTACGCCCAACGTTCCGAAAGGAAAATTACGCAAAAATTGCTCTTGGATATATTTACCCAACATAAACCGAATAATGCTGCCCAAGCCTCCCCCAATAAAGATAAATAACAATTGATTCATGCTGTAAAGGTAAGAAATTCCTTGTTTTTCACGATTTTTAACCACCTTGTATGAAACAAAATTTTAAAACGTTTGGTTAAAACGCAAAATGATTACGAAATTTGATACATAAATCTGTAAAATAATAGGTCATGTTAATAAAAATCTTGTTGGCAATTGGTACGTTTTTTTTCATGGAAGGCGTGGCGTGGTTTACGCACAAATACATCATGCACGGGGTTATGTGGACGTGGCACAAGTCGCACCATGTGCATCATAATGAACCTTTGGAAAAAAATGACCTTTTCGCAGTCGTATTTGCCGTAGTTTCAATTACGACTTTTGCCCTCGGCACCTATGTGGACGGGTTGTGGTTTTTGTTCTGGATTGGTTTGGGAGTAGCCTTCTACGGAATATTCTATTTTGTATTTCACGATATAATTGTTCATCGTAGAATTAGAATAAAATTTATTGCAAAACACCCCTACATGAAGCGGATTATGAAGGCTCATTACGTACATCACAAGGTACATACTCGTGAGGGTGCAGAGGCTTTTGGGTTTTTGTATGCTCCTAAAAAATATGAGTAGCTGAGGGTTTTTTATTAATCAGTACGTCTTTTTTTGATTATCCATTTCTCATATTTTTGAATCACCAAATCAGCTGGAACTGGTATTTTTAGGGAATAAAAAAGTCTTCAGAGTTGCTTTGCAAGCTCTCTGAAGACTTTTTTTAACTATCATACGCAATTAATTATAAAGGTAAAAGCCCCAGAATACTTACATTGAGTGTTACGGAAGTATTAGCCTTTACTGAAACACTATTCAGATTTAAAGCACTATTGATATTCAACATATTTTGCAAGGTAAATTGCCCACTTCCATTATTTTTATGAGTGGCAAAGTGAAGTTCATAATCTCCTTCCTCCAAAAACGCTAAGTTATAATTACCATTTCCATCGGCTAAACAACTGGTTGTAGCGTTCTTAAATTGAATATTGCCACTGCCTTGGGCTTTGGTTTCGGCAGTGCTATAAGTCCCTTTTTTATAAGCATAAACAATCAATTTGCTATTACTCTCATTGTAATTGGCACAATTGCCTTTGATGGCTCCTGCCTGAGCTTTTATTAAAACACGAGTAGAAGCGTTCAAATCGTTGGTAGCTACAAAACGATACCCTCCTGCGGCACTCCCATTCTCATCCATTACTGCTTTACGAATGTCGAAATCAAGAACTAAGTTCGTTTGCTGATTTTCTTTTACCTCAAAAGCCTTTGAACTAACCACTTCCGTTTGCCCACTAACCGAACCCGTTAAATTATACTTCACATTGTCGGTTGTCATGGTATAGCAACCTGGTGAATTACCATTTTGGTCAGTTGCATTATCCAGAATCAAAGAAATATTACTGTACGAACCAGTATTGATATTTCCTAAACCCAAAGCCGCAACATTACCATTTTGATACGCCGATAATTCAATTGTTTTTTTACCACTAAAACCGCTAAATTTTTTCCCATCAATTCTTACTTCCGTTACCGTTACAAATGTTCCCTTCACATTCGCATCGTCAGAAGGGGCATCGGTAATTTCTACATTTACCATTCCTTGCATACCCGAATTTGTATTATTGGGGGTTACAGAATCTTCATTTTTTTTGCAAGATTGAATCATTAAAGTTGCCACTATAAGGGCTACTAAGGAAAATTTTTGCTTTGGGTTTTTCATATTTATTTGAGTTTGATTTGTAGAATTAACGAACAATTATAGCAGATAGATTGTGTAAATTGAGTAAACGGTATGTCTTGGGGGAAATCAAAGTCATTCAAAATACCCATAAGGAAGCCATAATATTTGAGAAAGTAGATGTTGATAACGAAATTATACTCACTCTTCATTATCATTATTTTCAGTAAAAATTCACTCAATCCCTTGATTATCAAGAAATAATCCGTACATTTGCAGGCTGATTTGAAACGTTTTTACCATCAAATCAGTTTATCCATAGTAATCATTTCTGAAACACCTCTTTTTTTCGTAGGAAAGAAGCAAAGGGAAACAGATTACTCACTTCTACGAGGCTCTCTTTTTTTCGGGCAAACGCCCTGTTATCAGTTAATGTTATTTATTTAATGTAAGGCTTTGATTTTCAATTATTTGATATTCATTTTTTAGCATTATCGACCAATAACCGATAACCAAACTCAAACTTCAAAACAGTAAAAAGCCTTGACACAAATGACCTCAACAGGCAGAATTAGTTTTGCCAAAGTCAAAAACTTACTGAAATATCCCGATTTCTTGGATATTCAAGTAAAGTCGTTTCAGGATTTCTTCCAGCTCGAAACCGCAGCCGAGAATCGTACCGATGAAGGTCTTTTCAAAGTATTCGCTGAGAACTTCCCAATTGCGGATTCTCGTGAAAACTTCGTCCTTCACTTCATCGACTACTCTGTCGATACACCGAAATACTCAGTTGATGAGTGTATTGACCGTGGATTGACTTACTCTGTGCCGTTGAAAGCTAAGTTGCGTCTTATCTGTAATGATACGGACAACGAAGATTTCGAGACTATCGAACAGGAAGTTTTCTTAGGAAATATTCCTTACATGACTGAGCGTGGCTCTTTCGTTATCAACGGAGCTGAACGAGTTATCGTTTCGCAATTACACCGTTCTCCAGGGGTGTTCTTCTCGCAGAGTCGCCACACCAACGGAACGAAATTGTATTCGGCTCGTATTATTCCATTCAAAGGTTCATGGATTGAATTCGCAACGGACGTAAACAACGTCATGTATGCGTATATCGACCGTAAGAAAAAGTTTCCAGTTACTACGCTTTTGCGTGCTATTGGATATGGTTCAGACAAAGACATTTTGGATTTGTTTGGTCTTTCGGAAGAAATCAAAGCTGATGCCTCTAACTTGAAAAAAGCCGTAGGTCGTCGTTTGGCGGCAAGGGTTTTGAGAAGCTGGCAAGAAGATTTTGTGGATGAAGACACAGGTGAAGTTGTTTCAATTGGTCGTAACGAAGTATTATTAGAGCGTG
>JANPGQ010000255.1:0-5591 GCA_031423975.1 Cytophagales bacterium
CGCTAAATGGTGAACCCGTAACACTCGTAGGTGTACCCGTAATTTCGCCAGTAGTAGTATTAATCGTTAAGCCATTTGGTAAACCAGTGGCATTAAAACTGGCTGGGCTATTGGTAGCAGTAATTGTATAAGTTGAAGCAAGCGTTCCATAAGTGGCAGAGGCCGTTAAAGTGCTGTTTATCACTGGAGCGGCTTGTGTGATATTAGCAGTCAAACCAGTGGGTTGCAATAGAGCATAATTTCCCGCCTTTGTTCCGCTAATGATATAACCCGTAACGGTTACAGCAATTCCATTGCCAATGGCTGATTGAGCAAAAGTTGCTGTTGTCGTTCCCCCCACAATAACATCACTTTCATCACCCGATACAATTCCGTTCAAAACGGGTGTTCCAGAAAGCGTTGCTGCGGTTGTTCCGTCAAAAATTTTGTTATCTGCAGTAATACCCGTGATGGTTAAGGTTTTGGCGGAAACAATATTACCAGATGAAGCCGTTGTAATATTTACAGCAGTAGCTCCCGTTGAACTCAAGACAATATTTTGAGAATTATACGAACCTGTAACTGCTGCATTTGCCGCCAAACGAATTCTTAAACTTCCACTTGCAGTGCCGCTACTTTGCGTAAAAGTAGCAGTTGAACCATAAGTTGTTCCATCACTTGAAACCTCAAACCCTGTTGGGGCAGTTGCCATTAAATTAGCAGTTAAGTTTGAACCTGAAACAGGGAAAGTTTGTGAGGTTGAGGCTGTTCCGTAGATTGTAGTGAAAGACGTTGCTGAGGCAGTACCTGTGATGGTAGGCGTGAGGGCAGTTGGAACAATCTCTCCCGTTGAAAGTATTGTTGCAGTACCACTAAAACCAGCAAACGAAATCTTTGTTAACTGTGTAGATGTTAAACCAGTTGCATCAGAACCCACAAATATTTTACCAGCAGTCCCTGATGCACCAGCTGTACCTGTCCAGCCAGTAATAGTTAAAGTTGCTGAAGAACCCCAAGGACTCAACGCACTGCTATTGGCGAAGGTTAGATTATGATTTCCAGTTCCTAACGCAATAGTTGAAGAAGTCGAGGCTGTCAAACTAAGTGTGCCAACAGTTTGAGAAAAACCTATTGAAACGCCTGTACTTAATGCTCCACCACCTAATGTTACGTTTGTTGCAGGTAAAATATTTGTAAGTCCACATTCAAGCGTACCACCATTAATAGTTGTTGTTCCAGTATAAGTATATGAAGTTGTACCGCCAAAAGTTTGTTTACCACTCCCTGATTTTACAATTGATACAGAACCACTGATAATTCCATTATTTGCCGCTGCACTTGTTCCATAAACATTATCATTAGAGCCTGAAATAGTTAATGTAGCAGATATTGAAGAGGTAACCGTATTTGTGCCACTCGTAGCAGTACCAGAAGTTGTAGCTAACCCAGCAATTGTTTGGTTTCTACCATTCAAATCGAATGTCCCTAAGTTTGTACTCGCTGATTGACCAAGTGATAATATAGTTGTTGTAGGCAATCTATCATTGCCCGTAGTTATTTGTATTGTGCCATTATTAATAGAGGTAGCACCAGTATATGTGCTTACACCACCTAATGAAAGTGTACCAGCACCTTGTTTTGATAAGATACCTGCACTTGAAGGTTTGTCAGCAATAATACCATTGTATGTTAAAATCCCTGTAGCACCTGGGGCAGAAATAGATGTGCCAAGTGTAGCACCTATTGCAATGTTTCTTGAGCTGGCGATAGTAACAGACCCACCACTAACAATACTTAATCTACCCCCATCAATTGTAATAGTATTACTTGAAGACCCAATACTTGCATCTGAGGTAAACCTCACCTCTGCCACGCCTGTACCATTTCCATTTATGTTTACAGGACCTGAAAATGTATTTGTGCCTGTTATTTCAAACCTACCAGTACCATTACTATTGGCAGTAAAAGTTAAACCATTAGATCCTGTATTTGAAATAATGCCACCAAATATCATTGTACCGCCATTGCCCAATGTAAGAGTTCTTGTAGAATTACCTAAAGATATATCATTGCTAAATGTTAAATTTGCTGTGCTATTAGCACCAGTGATTACAGTAGAAATTTCACCAAATTGAACATTTCCTCCTATTGTAATACCTGTATATTTGCCTGATAAATCTCTACTTGCAGTACCTGCAATTGTTCCCCCATTAAGAGTTAATGCACCTCCTGAACCCATAGCATTTATACCTGCAATTAACATTGTTCCTGCATTTACTGTAAAACCGCCTGTAAAATTTCCACTAGACCCAGTTTGATACGCCCCCAATCCAACTTTTGTAAAACCAGTACCAGCAGCAGTTGAAATTGCGGGACTTGATATATTGAATATTTTACCACTTGCAACATCAACAGTAACTACAGTACCTCCTGTTAATAATGTACCACTTGGTGAAGTGTGTGTATAATTCTCTGTAGCAATAATTCCACCTATCGTAATCCCAACAGAACCAGATCCCGTACCATTGGGTGTACAAAAATAGGCAATTCTACCACTAGTAAAAGCAGATGTCTTTGCACCAGCATCACAACTGTTTGTTGCAGAAGACGTTGTCCATTTACTTGCAGTCCAAGCATTAGTTGTTGCATCAAAAGTCTGATAATTCTGTCCCAAAGCCTCCCCAATCACAAATATCATAGCTAAGACAGAGATTAAAAAACTCATCCTAACCCGAAATGAATTAGCTGTCTTTTTAAGATATTTAAATAACTGATTGGAAAATAAAAGTGGATTGCTTTTTGAAGTAAAGTATTTTTTCATTTGATATTATGGGAAAAATTGAATTAATAAAATTAAATCCATAATTCTTCCCTTGTAATATCTCACTGTTAATGATTGATTAACAGTATGTTAAGAGGATTTCTAAAAAACTATTCATTCCTCATAACTCGTTATTCACTAAGTATAACTTCCTAAATATTCCACCAATAATTCCATTTCAGTACAATTGAGCGGTTTTTGATACCCAAGTCTGAGGGCAAATAATTGTCGGAATATACCAAGAAAATATCCGAAGCAGGCTTGTATCGCCACTGAATTCTACTGTTTACATTTACGTTGCTTATTTGTTCGTTATACTGGATATAGGTTGTCCAATACAATTTATTGGTAAAGGTTATATCAAATTTTGATTGAATCAACCAAAAACTTGTTCCGCTCAAAGTGGGTTTGCTATCACTACTTTTATAGACATTTACATCACTAATTTTATTGTATTCTGCTGATAATGAAAGCCCTACGTATGGCTGAAAACGATAGCCAATGGATGTATTTAAACGTAAACGTGTGCCATCGCCATAATATCCACCATACCGAGAGCTGAAACCATAAGTGAATAGTGTTTTGGAAGTAGAAGTGAAATCTGTCCCCCACGAATTCCAATTATGTGTACTTCTATTTTGTACAAAATAATCCTTGGAATAAGGGTTAATCGGGTTGAATTTAGATGAAAAAACCCTGATGGTATCAACCGCCATCCAAGCGGTAAAAATGGCTCTATTCCTAAAATTAAGGGTATATGCCAAAGCCGCAGTTGCCGAGTTATCAGATGATAGCGAAACGCCAATGGGTGCGTTTTCATTATTGTTTTTTGAGAAAGCTCCAAATAATTTTGGACCATGCGAAACAAGGGTACTATTGGATTTCGTTGGATAAAATAAATAGGCAATCGAAGGTTCTAAATATGTATAGCCTCTGCGTGGCACAAAACCCACTTCCGAACGATAATTTTCGCCCACTCGTGAATACGTCAAGCCAATATCCCACACTTGAGTAGTATAGCCGAGGTCAATTAAATGCGTCCAATCATCGCTATTAAATTGAGGGGAAAAGGATTTCATTAAGGCAAACTTGCCCAACCAAAAATTATTTTTTGAAGCCAAATTATACTGCAAAATCATATTTCTGTTGTACTGATTAAAGCCTTTCTTTTCGTTCAAATTTTCAAAACCAATTCCTTCTTTATCCACCACCATCATACTAATATTGGAACGTGAAAAAAGTTTTCTCTGTAGGGCAAAAACGGAATAATTGTAGGTAGGAAGCCCCACAGAAGTATCTTTATTGGCACTGGTTTGTATATTCAGAACCCCTACTCGCCAATTGTTATCAATCTTGCCACTAAGTCTTGCCCCGTACTGGATGGGCGTTCCCAAGCCGATTCTCCGAGAGAAAAATGGGCGGGTTTCCGTACCCCCAAAGCTGTTGAAAATATCAGAATTTTCAAGGAAAAATTGGCGGCGTTCAGGAAAGAATAATTCAAAGCGATTTAGGTTGGTAACTTGCTGGTCCACATCTACTTGTGAGAAATCTGGATTGACCGTCAAGTCCAAATTCAGCGAGGGAGTCAGGGCAATTTTGGCATCTCCCCCGATGTCTTTTCTGAAAACAGCATTTTCTTTATTCTCGAAATTGGTGCTTGCTCCACCCAAAACGTAGGGAATAATTGAGATATTAGATTTGGGGGCTGGCGGAGGATTGTCCCACACAAGTGTACCAGTATAGGCAAGCGTAATAGAGAAAAATTGGCGGGGAACGGGAGCCCAAGAAGACTTTTCATTTGAACCCAAATCAAGCCGACTAAAATTCATGCCCCAACGAGTTTCACCCGCTTTATAACGTAAGGAATTAAAGGGGATTGCCACTTCCAAAGTCCATTTTTTGCCGTCAAAAGAAGTTTGAGAAATCCAACGATTATCCCAATTTTGGTTTAGGTTTGTTCCTTCCGAAATCTGTCCATCAAACTGAGCTCCTGCCGCATTTGTACCAAAAACCCAACCGTTTGTAAGGTCATTGAAAGGTTCGAGAATGAGCCAAAGGTTATCATTTTTTCCAAAATTAAAATCCCTTTTCAAAGATTCTACAATGTACGGGGCCTCGGTTTGTTGGTAATTGATGGCTGAGAAATAGAGGAATTTATCGTCATAAGTAAATTTTGCTTCGGTTCTGGACTTGGCTCGTGAGGTATCAGCGGGGGTTATCATCCAGAAATCTTTGGCGGTTTCGCAGCGTGTCCATTCTTCATCATCCACCTTGCCGTCTATCTTAATCGGGCTGGTGGCTTTGTTGATATGATACTGATATTTTTCGTTGATTTTTTGGGCTAAAATGCCAAATCCATAGAGGTTGAGAGAAAGTAATAGTACAATTTTTTTCACTGAATATTTTTTTAAGATTGTTTATATTTTGTTGATGAGAAGAAAGAATACAAAATTAGTTAAACGAACTCCTAAATTCAAGCGGTGATACTTGGGTTTTGCTTTTGAATAACTTATTGAACGACTGCGGATATTCAAAACCCAAAGAATACGCTATTTCACTGACTGATAATGAGGTAGTTGTGAGTGCTTCCTTTGCTTTTTCAATTAATTTATTGTGAATATGTTGCTGAGTATTTTGTCCTGTTTGGGTTCTGAGCATATCACTCAAATAATTAGGAGAGACACTCAATTGTTCCGAAAGATATTGCACAGTTGGGAGTCCAGTATGAAAGCCATTTTTATTATCAAAATACTCAATCAAAAGCTCATCTAATTTTGCCAGTAAATCATTG
>JANPGQ010000256.1:0-7283 GCA_031423975.1 Cytophagales bacterium
AAATGGTTTATAATTTGCACTAAAACATTGTTACGAAGTGGCGTATTGTTGGCATTGCTATTTGAATTTGTTACTTGCAAACCAAATTTTACTTTATCGTTCAAAGCGTATTGCTCAAAAGCCAAACGAGCAATTACACGATTCAATGAACTTCCTTGTAAAATACCTTGCTTATCGGTATAATTTAAACTTGCACTGTATGTACTGTGGTCAGTTCCTCCACTGAATGAAAGGTTATGATTGTGTGAAATGGCGGTACTTTTCTCTACGGCATCTTGCCAGTTTGTATTGGCGTTTTTGTCATCCGCTGGTGAAAATGACAAACCATTTGTCGTTAAAAATGAACGTAATTGCGTAGCATCCATCATGTTCAAGCGGCTTGAAACATTCTCAATACCCACATAACCATGATAGTTTACTTTCATATCACCCTTTTTGCCTTTTTTGGTTGTTACCATAATAACCCCATTGGCAGCACGGTTTCCGTAGATAGCCGTTGCTGAAGCATCTTTCAAGACATCAATTGAGGCAATATCATCAGGAGCAATCGTTGAAATGTCAGCCCCAGGAATTCCATCAATTACATACAATGGTCCTTGCGAACTGTTGATGGTTGAAGCTCCACGCAATACAACCGCCGCCGTAGCATTTGGGTCACCATTGGCAGAAATATTCAAGCCTGGCACACGACCCTGCAACAATTGTCCAACATCAGTGATTGCCCCTCTATTCAAATCTTCTGGTTTGATAGTTGAGATAGCACTAATCACATTTCTACGAGATTGTGTACCATAACCTACCACCACTACTTCGCCTAATTGTTTGGCATCAGCTACTAATTGAACATCAATTTGTTGTTGATTCCCAACGGTTACTTGTTGGGTAACAAAGCCTACCGAAGAAAAAACTACAACAGCATTTGAGCCACTTACCGTCAAGGAATATTTCCCTGTATTATCCGATGTTGTACCCACTTTTGAACCTTGGATACTGATTGACACGCCTGGTAGTCCTCCTTGACCATCAGCGGTTGTTACTCTTCCCGAAATGTTTTTTGATTGGGCAAAAATATTTGTAACGCTAAGAAGCAAGACAAATATTCCCCAAATGGCATTCCGATGAGAATAATCGTAAAGTTTTGTTTTCATTGTATTGGGTTTTGTGAATGGAAATAGCAAAATCTTGCTCAAGCAGTTTTAATGCGATAAATAATTTTAGAAAGATTGTTTTAATTGTACTCAGTTTTAAACAAGATTTACCGTTGAAAGATTGAAATCCTACAATGTTACTGTATTAAAAATACTAAAAATGGCATTTTTTAAATAAAAATCTATGCAAACGTTTGAAATTGTTTGCACCAGTAAAATCTAAAAATAAATTACTAATTTGCCATCAGAGAAGAATTTCTGATAATTAATTTGGGAGGAAGAATGAGATTCTTAGGATTTGAAGATTCGGAAATTTGTTGAAGAAATAGCTTTGCGGCTTCTTCTCCAATGGGTTTGCTCTGGCGACCAATTGTACTGAGTGAAGGAGAAAAATAGGCAGAAATTGGGGTATTGTCAAAACCAATCACCGCTATCTGTTGGGGTACTTCAATCCCCTTTTCTTTAATTACTTGTAAAGCTCCAAAACATACTTGGTCGTTTACGCCAAAAATAGCATCAGGAGGATTAGGTAAATTTAAAAGGGCTTTGGTAGGTTCAATGGCACTTTCTATGTTGAAATTTACAAAATTGATTAAGGTTTCGTCAAGGGGTAAATTATGTTTTAAAATACAGTCCCGATACCCTCTAAAACGTTGTTCGGCAATTGCCAAACCCTTAGGACCACGAAGATGAGCAATCTTTTTGCATCCAACATTTATCAAATGTTCAGTAGCGATGAATGCTCCCAAATAATCATCCGTTGTTACGCCACTGGTTTGAATTTCTTCGTATTGACGGTCAATAAAAATTAAAGGAATGTTCCTATTAGTCACATTTTGAAGGTGATCGTAACGACCTTCGCTATACGTTTCTTGGGCAATAGAAAGAAAAATGCCATCCACACGGTTAGCCATTAATCGTTCAACGTATTCTTTTTCAAGTAAATAGCTTTCATTGGTTACACAAATATTCAATAAATAGCCCAAAGGTTGTAGCACCGACTGAATGCCTTCAACCATAGCCGTTTCGTGAAATTGTGTTATATTGGGAATAACAATACCAAGCGTTTTTGTATTTTTTTGAAGCAAACTCAAAGACACTGAATTCCGTTGATAGCCCATTTTTTGGGCATACGCTTGAATGGTATTTCGGGTTTCAATATTGGTATGAGCGTAATTATTCAATGCCCGAGACACCGTAGAAGGCGAGCATTTAAACTTACGAGCAATGTCTTTAATCGTTATGTTGGGTATAGTATCCAATATCTTTTTAGTAAATTTCTCATTTCTTACTGACAAAAATAAAATCAAATTATCCAAATTCAATATTCTAAGATACTTCAAAACATGGAAAATATTTCAAGAAAAGACTTTTTAACTCAATTAATTACGGTTGGGGCTGTCGTAGGACTATCAGGTAAATATACTTTTAGTTTCGGAAAAACGGTAGATGATGATTTCTATACCAAAATGGTTGTGGCTAATAATCAGGAAGTTAATGGCATTATCAATGCGTTATCAACGGATATTACTGAAATAAGAAGAAGATTAGGGTATGATTTAGCCAATCTTTCAGCCGCTTTTTGTGAACCAAGTTCGACTTTTTTTCAAAAAGAAGAAATTGTGCCTTACATGATCAAAATTTTAAAGTTTTTGGTAAAATCTCAAAATGAAGATGGCACGCTCGACATCGGCAATTTAGCTTCTCCACCCGATACCGCCTTTATTTTAGAGCCACTTTGCTCGGCAGCTAGCATTTTAAGAGAGAATAAAATGGGGATTTTGACAGAGGTAAAAGACTTGCTGAAAACGTTTATTCTAAAATCAGGAGAAGGGCTTCGTTTGGGGGGTATTCATACCCCAAATCACCGTTGGGTGGTTTCCGCAGCGTTGGCAAGAATCAATAATTTATTTCCTGATAAAAAGTACGTTAATCGCATTGATGAGTGGCTTTCGGAGGGTATTTTTATGGATAAAGATGGTCATTATCTCGAAAGAAGTATGATTTATTCAGAAGTATCCGACCGTGCTTTAATCACGGTGGGGCGTTTATTGAAAAGACCAAAATTGTATGAGTATGTGCGTAAAAATCTGGAAATGACCTATTTTTACTTAGAATCAAACGGCGATTTAGTTTGCAATGATTCAAGACGACAAGACCAATTTGCCCCGATTAATATTCTCAATTTTTATCATAATTATCGTTTTTTTGCCATTCTTGATAATAATGTAGAGTTTGCTTACATCACCAAATTTATTGAAAATGTGAAGGGTTTTGAAGAGAAAATAATGAATGATTTGCTGTTTTATTTCTTGGAAGAGCCACTTTATAAAAAGCCTTTGCCACAACCTAAAAGTCCATCGGTTAATTTTGAGAAATTCTTTGAAAGTAGCAATCTTGTCAGAATTAGAAAAAATGATACGACTACCACCATTTTTGGCGGTACCGATTTGCCTTTAATCATTGGTTCGGGCAGGTCAACAAGTCCAAATCTGTTTGCATTCAGAAAGGGAGAAGCCATTTTGAAATATTTACGTTTCTCTACGGACTTTTTCAGTACAGGATATTTTAGAAGTAAAGGAATCAAGAAAATTGATGGAAAATATGTGTTGAGCCAAAGAATTGAAGCTCCATATTATCAACCTTTGCCCGCAAAATTTAAACGAGCCAATGGCGACTACAAACATTCACAAAGTACGGATGGGCGTTTTTGGAATAAAATGGATTTTGAACATCGCCCCCAAAGCAATATCAGAACGCTTGAAACAATTATTTCAGTGGAAGAAAAAAATGGTGTTAATGAATTAACTTTCAACACAAAAGGTACGGATGGCGTTCATGTTACCATTGAATTTTGCTTTAAAGAAGGAGGCACATTTTCGGGATTAATTAAAATGGAAGGCACAACCGATAATTATATTTTACCCAACGGTTCGGGCGAATATCATTTTAGAAACGATACCATTAAAATTGGCGGAGGTATTTATCAACATAATAAACTGAAAAGTTTGGATGGAGAAATGTACACCTCTCATTTTGGCACACTCAGAACTGACGGAATACACCTTTATTTGACAGGTATCACACCATTTGAGCATACTATCACGATTGGATAAAAAAATAAAAATCCCTTTCAGTGAAGTATTGAAAGGGATTTTTATTTAAATTGGAATTACTCTTTTTGCAATTTATCCTCCGCACGATTCAGTTTCTTTACCAACATTTGATTGAAAAGTTGTTCCGTTTTATACAATTCTGAAACTTGACGAACATTAATTGATTTCAAAAACTTTGATAAATATTCCTTTTCTAAATCAACTTCTTTTTGTTTTAGATTCAAAATTTCTTTAATATCCGATAAAACCTTATCGTCTGATGTGGTCATATTCCTACTTTCTGCCGTCATTTGGCGAATATTTCTACGAATTTCTGTCCGTTTTTTATCGAACTCTTCATAAACAACCCAAAAGCCTTTTGCTTGTTCTTCGGTCAGATTCAAACGATTGGTGATTAAGCCAACTTTGGCAGCTTTAATTTTTTCTTTGCCTCTTCCATTTGGATATTCGTCTTGTGCCTTTGCCATAAAGGGCATCGCCAAAACGAAAAATAATAATGCTACTTTTTTCATGATTTTGCTTGCTCCATACCCATAGGAGCGTTTAATTTTCAATCTAACGTGGGTGAAAATGTTAGCGGTTTTAAAACTATATATCTTCGTCAATGTCTTCTAAATCAATACTTTGTAAAATGTCTTTTTCTGAAACTTTCAAATTATTGAGGAGGTCAGTCTCTTTAAATTTTATATTTTTATTCTCAATTTGCTCTGCCACATCGCTCTGATTGAGGTCTTGCTGAATCAAATAATTAACGATTTCTTGATTTTGTACTCCTGCCAAAGCCTCGCTACCCAAAGAATCTTGTTTAGGCATTAGCGTAAAATATCCCAAAATAGCAATTGCCGAACAAGCCGCCACAGATGACCAAGTACGTTTTGCCGACCAAGTAAACAAAGGAATAATTTTTGTTTGTTGAGTTGTACGAGCCAGTATTTGAGACTCCAAATCATCAAAATAATTTTCGGGAACTTTGAAAATATTATCCTTGGGCATATTCTCTACTACCGATTGAGTACGTTGTTCAATCTTAGCGGATAAATTTTCAAAATAATTTTCTGGTACTTGAAAAATATTCTTTTTTGGTATGTTCTCTAAATCAAATTCTTGCTTTTTCATTTTCTTATCATTTTCGGTGCTTGGACAAACGATTTCTTAAATAGTTTAATTGTACTATAAAAATGAATGTTTTAAATGTTCTTCTACTTTTTTTACGGCTAAGTGATAGGATGCCTTCAAAGCTCCAACCGATGTACCCGTTATGGCTGAAATCTCTTCATATTTCAAATCATCATAATATTTCATGTTGAAAACTAAGCGTTGTTTATCGGGTAATGTTAGCAATGCTTTTTGCAATTTCATCTGAACTTCATCACCCGAAACCATGTCGGAATCTTCCAATTTATTGGATAATTCTTCTGAAATGTCGTTTATGGGAACAAAGAATCGCCTTTTTTTCTTAGTCAAATGATTTAAAGATTCATTTGTCGCAATTCGATAAAGCCAAGTAAAAAGTTGGGACTCCCCTTTGAAATTGTCCAAACCTTTCCAAGCCTTGATAAACGTTTCTTGGGTCAAATCATCGGCATCATCGTGGTCAATTACCATTTTACGAATATGCCAATATACTTTTTGCTGATAAGTTTTTACCAGTTGATTAAAAGCAAAATTTCGAGTTGCTGGATTAGAAAATTGACTAAGTATTTCAGAATCTGACATATTTTTTTCGATGCGACCGTCGCTTCGGTTAGATGTTTGTTCGGGCGGTGTTCCGCTTCGATGTTCGGTTCGAGATGTATTATACTTCGATTTTATAAAATTGAATTTACAAAAAAACTCCACAAGAATTTAATTTCTTGTGGAGCAAAGTTCTATTTTCCGAAAAACATACATCGAACATCGAACCACGAACATCAAAAATTACGAATTCTTGCGTGCAATGGCTTTGATGGCTTTTTCAACGATGGCAGCGGCATTTAAACCGTACTTTTCCATCAATTGAGCAGGTGTTCCAGATTCTCCGAAAGAGTCTTCAACACCCACAAATTCCATCGGAGCAAGGTGATTTTTGATTAATAATTGAGCAATAGAATCGCCCAAACCACCCGCAATCTGATGTTCTTCTGCCGACACCACACAACCAGTTTTACGCACTGATGCTAAGACAGCCTCATCGTCCAAAGGTTTAATGGTGTGGATATTTATTATTTCAGCGTCAATTCCTTTTTCGGCTAAAATCTCTCCTGCAAGAATTGCTTCCCAAACCAAATGTCCTGTGGCAAAGATACTTACGTCTTTCCCTTCATTTACCGTCCAAGCTTTTCCAATGATAAATTCTTGGTCGGGAGCAGTGAAAATTGGTACAACGGGGCGACCAAAACGCAAATAAACGGGACCTTCATAATCCGCAACGGCAATGGTTGCCGCTTTGGTTTGGTTAAAGTCGCAAGGGTTGATAACGGTCATTCCTGGAAGCATTTTCATCAAACCGATGTCTTCCAAAATTTGGTGAGTAGCCCCATCTTCACCCAAAGTTAGACCTGCATGAGAACAAGCAATTTTAACATTTTTGTTTGAATACGCTACTGATTGACGGATTTGGTCATAAACACGCCCCGTTCCGAAGTTAGCGAAAGTAGTAGCAAAAGGAATTTTTCCACCAATCGTCAACCCCGCCGCAATACAAATCATGTTGGCTTCAGCAATACCCGTTTGGAAAAATCTTTCTGGATTTTCTTTAATAAAAGCCTCCAATTTCAATGAACCGATTAAATCAGCACAAAGAGCCACAACATTTGGGTTAGTTTGACCTAACACCTGCATTCCAGCACCGAAGCCAGAACGAGTATCTTTTTTTTCTGTAAATGTATATTTTTTCATTATAAATCTCTTTGTAAATCAAACTCTGAACATCAGCAGTTTAATAAAATAATGTATTTAATATTAAACAATGTCAGATTAATAATCCCCCAAAGTCTCAGATAATTGAGCCAAAGCTGCTGCTAATTGTTCATCGTTTGGA